>NZ_JAKKSC010000055.1:0-16928 GCF_025653705.1 Shewanella sp. SM87 | reverse complement strand
AACAGTAGGAGATCAAAACGCACTGGCTCAGCTTCACAGTATTTCGCCCGTTGCATGGCAGCACATCAATATGTATGGCAATTTTGAGTTTAGTCCATCAACCTCAAAAATAGATATCGATGCATTGGTTGCTCGATATGCTGAACCAGAATATTGGAAGCAAGCGCTGATTGAGAACGAAAATTCAAGTGATGAATTTTAGAGCTTAAAGCTAACTTTACATTTTTGGCGCGTTGGGCAAATTTAGCCAATATATTTCTCGAGGGCTAACAACACGGCGACCTATTTCTAGGCCATTTCGGAATTCAGTTCAGTGTTAATGCTCGTTCTGACTGCCGACACAGAAAGAACCCACCGGCAAACCGGTGATATTGAGCGAGTGTTGTTACGGGCGATTGCCCAAATGGTGTGGCTCTGTTGAGCGCAAACATCCAAATATAATGACCCATAAGCTCTGTTGAGCTTGGAGATTACTAGGTGATCAAAGAGGTTTCGTTATTTGGCATCAATGGATGCGAGGTGAAGAAACTTGACTGTACCTCATGCCAAATTACAGCGCAAGCCACTGCTTCGGCGTCACGCCTCAAAAAGCAAAAAATGACGCTACCCCCGCATGAGGAACACCATTCTGGGGTAGTGTCACTCCCTTAAAATGGAGTGACACTACCCCGCTTGACGTCATTTTTTGCTCATTGAAAGAATTAGCCACTTTGCTCTTGGTGATAGACTTCGCTAATCACCTATCGCTCAGAGGCCCTAAAATGCGTTTTAAGCAACATTTAAAAAAAATGGCATATTGCTATGCGTTTATCTTTTTAGCGTGTTTTACAGCGTTTTAACCCTGTTAGCATTGATGACAGAGATGGATTTACCTCCTTCCTGTTAGACCTGAGCGCAGCGATGCTTTTAGCGAGAAGTACAGCACGTTTATTGTTAAACGGTCGGAGACAAACGGAACTAACAGCGAGGTTTTTATTCTCGCCCCTAGCGAAGCTAGGAAATGGCGAGGCATTAATGGGTAAGGGTGGAGCCTTTAGGCGAACTAGGGCGAAGCCCTTGGTCGCGGCGCAGCCGCTGCTCTTGGGGGCGCCGGAAACGAGCGTAGCGAGGGGCAGGGCCGGCGGGGGCAAAGCCCCCTGGAGGGGTTCTTACTTCCTGAAATTTTAAAGTTTTCCACATGATTTTTACTTTGTAAGATCTTTATCTTTCTTGTTTGTATAGATCTTTCTTGTTTGTAGCTCCTCTGAACACCTTGATACACAATGATTTCAGCAATTATAGGAGGAGAGATTTACGGTGAAAAGCGCTTTATAGGAGGAGAGATTTACGGTGAAAACAGACCTGATAGGAGGAGAAATTTACGGTCATATCCACAAATTAAAGAGAAGTTAATTTACAACTATTCCACCTATCTGTAAGGTGGAATTATCCATCAACGATATCTCCTTTGTATGAATTCAAAACTTGCAGTAACGAAAGCAAATAGCCTTTTAGATGCTCGATATAGACTTAATGTACAAGCACAAAAGCTGGTTTTAGCCTGCCTGAGCAAGGTAGATCCACGACCAGATTCAACCCCGTTAAAAGAGGTCAGGTTATCAGCCCTAGAATTCTCAGAACTTATGGGGATAGATATAAAAAACGCGCATAGAGAGCTATACAAAGCGGCTGATTTACTTTTTAAATCAACCATAACGCTCTATGAAAACGGTGAAGAAATAGAACTATATTGGATTCAAGAAAAAGCAAAAAAAATTAAAGGAGATGGTGCTGTTAGGTTGGTTTGGTCTGATCGCGTATTAAAATACATAACTCAGCTAAAGAGTAATTTTACTACCTACAAATTACGCAACATCGCAAATCTTCAGTCTGCACACTCGATCCGTCTTTACGAACTGCTTTCACGTTTTAACGACAAAAATTTTAGAAACATTAGTCTAGATGATTTCAGATACGCATTAGGCGTCGATGATAAATATCCGCTTTTCAAAGATCTAAATAAATGGGTGATAAAGCCTTCCGTTCAAGAATTAAACCAGCGGAGCGATCTTGTTATCACATACGAAACCATCAAACATGGAAGGAACGTAACCGCACTAGCTTTCACCCTGAAACCAAACAAACAGTTGAAAATGGATCTCTAGAAACACCTAGGAAAGTTGTAGCATTCACACACATTAGACATAATGAAACACATGCAACACCACCGGTCCATTGACCATAAATTGGATGCAACACATGGCAAAGTTAAATCTAAGTCAGGCTGCTAAAGTAGTAGGTAAGAACAGGGTTACACTTTGGCGACACATCAACGCTGGCAAGCTTTCTGCAGAAAGAGACCGTGACGGAAATCCATTAGTTGATACATCAGAACTACTTCGTGTTTATGGAGTGTTGAAACAAGATGCAACACATGAGCCAGAAAAAAAGCAACACAATGAAACACCATCATATGAAGAGCTTTTGCAGCTAGTAAAAGAAATGCGGAAAGAGCAATCTGAAATGAAATCGCTCATTCTCGACTTAAGCAATAGGCTTGAATACAGACCAGAAAACCCAACATTCCAACATGATTATGTAACGAAATCAAATCCTGAATCAGACCCTGAGTGGCCGAAAGAAGTTAAAACGCTAGCAGATATAATGTTAAGAAATGAAATTAAGGCCAAATACCTCAAAGACTAGTATTCAACGCTCCCCTAGTCTCATTAGCCATCTTCACGTTGGTGTGTTTCTTGTTGGTTATAGCGCATCCTTTGACGCGAATATCTTTTCTTTCAAGGATTGTAAGGTACTCATATCGTCCCTCTTAAAAACAATCCCCATTGATAAACGACTGTGTGTGATAATTTTGCAATGCAAAATGTATTACATTTGAAATACACAAATGAGTAAGGATTACTTATAAATCAAGCAATGATTAATCAACTGATTCTGTATACTTTGCCGTTGGCTCAAAAAAAGTAGCACTGTAATAAGGGCTTCACCATTAACGTAGCTAACCTCGTACAGTATTCTAAAGTCCTCTTTAATCGCATGCCTTACCTGAGTAACACCAAGCTCAACTAACTCTTGGCATAACGCATGGCTCAAAGGATTTTGCGTCACGGATGCTTCAAAGGCATCAATAACAGCCTCAATTCTCTCGATAATCGAGATCTCGTCATTCCATTGGGAGTAGTGAGATATGGCGCTATCTACGGTGTCTTCAAATGTCTTGGTATATTCCAATTTCACCACAGACATACTACTCATCCTTTAAAGCGAGTTTACGATTAGCCAAACGCTCCTTGAATGCACTTGATGAGATCGTGCGGCCATTTTGTTGGTCACTTTTCGCAAAACTGACCAACTTCAGTAAAGCAATCGCCTCATCGCGTCGATTTCTATCAGCAACCGACTCAATAACGTAAGCAGGGACACCATTTTGAGTAATAATCATCGGCTCATCGAGGGGCAAACTCGCTGCATTTTTCTTCAAAAAACTGATTGTTTCTATGTTCATAAGTTTGTGCCTGGTTGATTGATTAGAAATAAGGGAACCCCATTCACTATGGCCATAATCATATCATGCGACACACTAAAGACCAAAAAAAGACCAAATTTAGCCTTTCTTTAATGAGGTAATGTTAATGCATTTTTTGCATTGCAAAAAAGGATATCGACTTACCCCCAAGCATTCATCACTAAGCTGTGCCGTTCTTCACTCAGTACCTGCAGATAAATTTCCGTGGTTTTACTGTCGCTATGGCCCATGAGTTGGCTGATCACATGCAGAGGTACTGGAGGATTAGCCGTGACCATTGCCACGCCAAAGCCATGCCGTAAACCTTTACCGGTCGCTTGCGCCCCCACAATACCCGCTCTGTGCATGACACGTTTCACTAGGCGATAAGCGGTAGGTCGACTCTGCGGCCATAACAGACTATCAGCATGAATCTCACGGCGTAGCTGTGCACGCAGGCCAAACACCAAATCCAAGTGCTCAATCAAAGACGGCGGCACCGGCACGCTGCGATACTGCGCTTGCTTCAACCGGCCACGGGGATCGGTTTTATGCTTCTTAAGGGAACGGATAACGATTGCTGCATCCTCGACCATCACATGCCTGGGCGAGATCGCTAATGCCTCAGACGGACGACAACCGGTGTAATGCAGGACATGGCAAAACATCCGCTCGCTAGGCGATTCTAAGGCGCTGGCATCGAGGAAGCGCCGCCGTTCTTCCGCGGTTAAATACAACCGCTCACCATCGGGCGTAAACAGGCGCATTTCAGGAGCAATATCGGGGTTTTGCATGGGTTTGAATCAATTCTCTAGAGATTTGATTCATCTTAAGGGAAAAAACCGCCCCAGAATAGCCGTAAACGGGGGATAGGGACGGGTTTTAGGGGCTCGCGTGAATCAGTCTGGTGTAGAGTGATTCAAGGGCTAATTCTTGACAAAAACGCGTTAGTTTTTTTTACTCTAATCAGTTGGTTTCAGATTAATATTTCTATGGGGTAACGCCCGCGTAATGGGCTGGTTTGGAGAGCTAGCGGAAAACCAGTTCCAATTGACGCGTTTGTTAGCTTTTGCTCAATAACACTCTTCATAAAGGTTTTCATTTTCCAGTTTGGAAAAGCAATCCTTACACAGCGCCTTATAGTTTTCCCAGCCCTTCATATTACCAAAGTCTACTTGCTCAAGGCCTTCCTCAAACTCAAGAGCTTGGCACTGCTCACATTCAACAACAGGCTCAGAATGACCACATAAGTAACAAGTATCTGTACCATCGTGAATCACAAATGTATATTTTTTACAAGCTGGACATTCCCAGACCTCACCATCTGGAATTTCTTCAGCGACCATTCGCTCAGAAGCTCTGTTCTCTAGCTCTTCAATATAGCTATCGAGATTTAGCAGCTCTGAGTGGAGTTTAGGTGGAAGTTGAGAAACAATATCTGAATCCAAATGATCGCGGCAAAACGATGTATAAAAACCAACAAGGCTCACAAAGTTAGACTTAATTTGCTCGATCGAAAGATCAAACTCAAAATGAACAATTTGATTTCTAAGCTCAGATGCAGTCCTGATGCACTTTACATCGGGTTGCTTTAAATTAACTTTCGATATTTTTTCAAGCCTTTCAATCGCCAAGCCCAGATCTACTGTATGCTTAGGCTTATCAATGTTCGAATAAACAAATATTTCATTGGTTCTTCTCAGGCGCTCTTTTAAGCTTGTTTCGATTGCTTGCACTAATAGCAGTATCGCAAATTTCCATTTATCTTCGTCTGATTCAGCCTGAATAGCCTTACTCACTGACTCCAAGAAAAAGCTTATGGAGTTTTCTAGAAGTGTCATTTTTAAATTAGGCACGCAACCTCCAAATAAAGCTAACGCCCGCAGCACTCGCGGCTTTTCCGTTACGACCGCGCCTTCACTTCACAGCAAAGCCGTCGCCGTGCCTGCGATTGTTAAATGTGGAGCGAGACATAAATTGCTTTAGCCATTTCATAGTCTATCTCATGCTTGCCATGTGGGGTCGCTTTCACGAAGCACCCTATTTCCTGAGGAGAAAAAGAAAAGTCCCTAGGAAGCTTCAGCTTTCTTTTGGCCGCCCCATCTGACGAGTTACATTGATCACAGATGGTAGTCATTGGAAATCTGCCTTGATTACTCATGTATGGCGCTGAATGATCATGGTGTTTATGAAGAGGCGCAACCCAGCCCCAAAAAGCATTGGGGCTATTCGGAAATCTCTTAGCCCACCGCATAATCTCGTACTTACTTCTTTTACATGAAAGACAAAACCAGCCATCTCCAACCTCTCGCCAAAGGTTCTTATAGTGAAGACCATCATGGCTTCGAAACTCTTCAAGCGTTGGAACTTTAATCTTCATAGACATTTAACTTCTTAGTATTTATGCGCTGCTTACCTCGTTAGACCAGTGAAAACGCGCACAGTTAACTATTTGTATGTAAATAACTTATCAGCTTTCTGCCAAATACACCATTTTAAAAAACGCGCAAGCTAATCAGTTTGAAAACACTCAAAAGCATCTACATTTAAATACGACTGTATATCCATGCATTGTTAGTCGCTTTACGATAGAGCCAAACATTAGGCTCATAGATGAGATTTTGTCAGGCAACTCGTTCGTCAATTTTCGATTCACTCAACAAGTGCTAGCAAAAATTGGTTATCCCGAGACTGCGAAAATGATCGTGTGCAGGGCGTGAATCACTCTAGGCAAGTATGATTCACTAAAATGTGGGCCTAATTAGCAATGGTAAATGGCTCTGTGTTGATTACTATAAATCAAAAGTGTACAATGTACACCTTAAGAGTAGCATAAGGATTTTGATTAGTGAGCCATGCTATTGAGTTTGTCGAAACCTCGATCTTTACAAGACAGATCAAAGAGCTTGCAACAGATGACGAACTAAAGGATTTGCAAGCAGAGCTTATTGCTCAGCCAGATAAAGGCGATATTATCAAAGGCACAGGTGGCTTACGAAAGGTTAGAATGGCTGTAGGCAACAAAGGGAAGAGTGGCAGTATACGAGTGCTATACGTCCTTGCTCTGGCCGACAAGATTTACCTGGTACTCGCTTATCCAAAATCAGTTAAAGAGAGCCTAACAGCGGAAGAAAAGGCCAAGTTAAAACAAATCGTTCAATCACTTAAAGGAGAGAGCAAATGAGTATATTTAACGAACTTCAAGCCTCCCTTGAGGAAGCTGTAGAAATTCATCATGGCCTCAAAAAGCCCGCCAAAGTAACGCGTTATGAGGTTGCCGACGTTAAGTCAATCCGTGAAGATTTACTTAAAGTCACTCAGGCCGAATTTGCTGCGACTATGGGGGTCAGTTTAGACACAGTTAAAAGCTGGGAAGGTAAACGCCGCAATCCAGCAGGATTGGCAGCTAAAGTGCTTGCAACGATTCAGCAAGATCCCAAAATCTACGCTGTTCTTGCTGCTCATTAATATTATTCAAAGGCTCTTCTTGGGCCGTTGAATTAACCAACATCTTAAGCATTCGGTAGGTTTGCTATACCGTGGTGATGAGAAGAAAGCGTTGGAAGGAATAAATTATGACCTTTGTTCTTGTTGATTATATCTTAGTATCATCCCCGTTGCTGTTAGTGGTAGCTTTAGGTGTAATGTATTTTAAAAATCATCATAAAGACTCTAACTAATCAAATTTTCATTATAAAAAAGCCTTGTAAAAACAAGGCTTTTTTATGCCATAAATTTGGTTTTGTTATCTAATCCCCCCGATTTGAAAATCGTCCGGATAGTTAAAAAGCAAAACCGGTCAAAAAATTTATAAAACAATTTTGCATTGCAAAATTATCTACGCCTTCTAAAAAAAGCACTTGGCAGATAAAACAATGGAAATAACACAGTATAAACAACCGCATACAATGCACTGTGCGGCTTTTTTGAAGCAAAATATTTACAATAACCCCAATAGCCGATCAGCGTAAAAGTAAACGAAACGGAAGCCGCCACAAGATATTGGCTCGATAGGGTGACATCGGACTCCTGAATCGCAAGCCAGGCAAAACCCAGCATACAAGATGAGATGATCACACACGGCAACGCATGGGCCCAAAACGCATTCAACGATGCTTTATCCATTAAAAACAACCTCTCGACTACAATTTATGCTTCTCTAATCATTGAAAAGCCATGCTTAATCCCACTAAGGCACTCTCTTTCAATATGCTTTTCACTACCCGTTAATGAGGCAATAGCTATGCCGATCTCATTAGCCAAATCACATACCTCAATATCCTTCTTAGGAAGATCACTTAATGCTGTCATTAGCCTAGTTATGAACATTTCAACATCAACTCGATTTGATGCCGTGGCTTGTTCACGCAAGTAAGCCTCAAGAACGGCAGGATTGGCGAGCGCGGCAGCTTTAACTTCTGCAAATGGAATACCTTTAACTTTGTTATTCACTATTCACTACCTTGATTTTGTAACTTTTTCAAAAATTGAGGTTGCTTGATTCAATTATCACAGGGAAGAAATTGAGCACCAGAATGGAGCGAATATATCCAAGTGAATAGGGCAGCCTGATTTATCAAGGTAGGCCTACTTCACACATCCTGCCCAGTATTATGTTCCGCATTTATCCATGTTTTTTTACGGTTATTTAGCGGTTTCAGTGCGTAAAAGCTCAACCCTACAAAAAACCGCTATAAACCTGAACAATACGAAGAAAAGCCGTGGTATATCAGTGGTAAATACGCGCTATATACTGGCTATATACCTTCCATGCCCTACATCCTACACGGGATAATCAATACGTCTCAATATGGTATCCGTCATATAGAGTTTTATGACCTCATTTTGATACGTATTTACTCAAATTTGATTTTGAAACAAAATCAAACTCAGATTGGCTATAAGCACAGCATGACAATTGGAGCCCAATCGGTGTAATGTCGGTTTATATCTTTTATGTTGAGGTTTGCAGTAAGAATCATGTCAGTACGATTATCTGATGGAATAGAGCAAAATCGATGTACGACCATAATAAAGTTTGATAAAAATTATGGGTGTCATGAACGGTAATACCGCTATTGTTTGATAATTTATCTGAGGATGAATTTCAGTTTCTCATAATTAAGTTTGATCATTTTCAAACTCACTTTGGGACAGAAATTAGTTAGTGCTTAGGCTCTAAACTATACCGCTCACATTATCATTACTAATAACTATCTTAAGAAAGCGGGTTTATGTTCACTAAGAGATGGATGGATCGCAGTTCATTACCCCAACCAGAAAGTCTAGGTTAGGTGTTCTAAATGAACCGCCCTGTGCGGAGCCGCATGCAGGGTGGTGTGGGTGCTGGAGGTTAGACACCTTCGGCTACCCGATTAGGTGTTTTTATTGTGCTTGATATGCAAATTGGAATAAGAAGACCTTCTTGGTAGCACCCATTACAGTCCTGTATGAATACGTACCCAGCAGGCTAATATAATCATGATGCAGCCTCATACCATCAGTATATTCTGGGTCTTTTGGGTGCATCCTTATAGCTATTATGCTTCCGGTATAAACATGGGCTAGCAAGAGGGTGTCTTTGAGCACTTGGGTAACCTTGTAACCGGAAAAATTGGCGCGAAAAACAATATTTTTAGTATTAGCTATATTTCTACTTCCATTCATAAGATCGATAACTACGGCATCTAAATCTGATTGCAGATCTAAGCCGGTGTACCCATTTTTTATAAAGTTATCTCTTAATTTTTCTCTTTTTTCCATCTCTGCTATTGCGGTTGCTTCTCTTCGATCACGTTCCTTTGTGAGAACTAAATTTTTTCTCTCATAAATTTGAGGAGCATTTTCTACAAACCATTCTAGGTATTGCTTCCCAGTTCTACCATTAGATTTGTCTTTGTGCTCTGTGTTTAAATATCCTCTGGGACGATTATTTAATGATGACTGAATGCAGTATGAATTGTTTGACAGGATGGCCTGAGCTTTTTGTGCGGTTTGTAAAATATCAGGATCTCTATTATGGATTGTTTTCCAGCCCTCCTCCTCATGATCAATGATATGGTCAATATCATCTTTCAGCGCAGCAGGAAAGGCATTTGTATTTTGGCATAATGACGAACCAATATTGCTGCAAGAAGAAAGCAGAAAAGTAATTAAGACTAATAGTATTGTGCCATTATAAAATTTCATTCATACCTTCCTATGGTGGATTTCACACCTAACGTTTGGTTAAGGGGCGGGCTTTAGTCCGTCCCAGTGAGCGAAGCGAACGATTTGAACCAGTAGTTATGTGTTGGCTAGCCACCAAACAGCTTTGACCAGAAACCTTTTTTCTCGCTCTTTATTGCTTCTTCTAAGAAGTCAATTTTTGGTTTTTGTTTGTCTGAATCATCTATTAACTCCATCACCACATTTCCAGAGCATTGGTATGTTTTTAGCTCGTGGCTATCGGACTCATAGCATCTGCCAAATAGACTTTTAAATATTTCTTTCCAGACGGAATAGTATTTCCTGCACTGCTTCTCTGTACCGTACATGACGCCGTATTTCCCGCATACAAGCGCATGCGTAATTTGCTTACGTTTACCGTTAGCATCCTTTGCTTTGGAAATCTGATCATTATTTAAAGATACCAGAATAAGATCGGTTTCCATGAGTGCAGCTCCTTGAACACATAACGCCCGGCACAGCGGCAGCCGTAACGGAGCGGTTTTGTGTTAATGTTTGAGCGCAGCGAGTAACACAAAACCGCGTAGTGTAGGCTGTCCGCCTGCTGCCGATTGTTAGATGCCAGTGCCACTTAATGAACGCTTGCCTTAGAAAGCAAATTTAAAACCAATACACCGCAAACTATTAAACTAATACCCACGAAACCCCATGCATCAATCTTTTGCCCGTAAAGCCCCCATGCAACAGCAGTGACTAATACTACGCCAAGGCCAGACCAAACTGCATAGGCCACCCCTACAGGAATAGACTTAAAGACCAATGAAAGGAAATAAAATGCAATTCCATAGCCAACAATTACGATGAAAGATGGTACGAGCTTCGTAAAACCTTCACTGGACTTTAATGCAGATGTTGCAACTACCTCTCCAAGAATCGCAATAGTAAGAAATAACCAGCTTTTCATGATCCGCCTCCAATATGATTCGAAGGGAGTATGTGTCATTTTCTCTTAAAATTGCAGTCTTGAAGAAAAAAATTATTCGTGCGCAACTTTCCGGTTAATTACATCTAACGTTTGTATAGTGCGTATGCGCGTTTATCTCATTAGACCAGTAAAAACGCGCACAGTTAACTACATGTATTGCAAAGAACTTATCAGCTTTTCATTAAATACACCATCCTGAAAAACGCGCATGCGCGTTTCCCAAACCGATTATCTAATTTGTAAAAAATATATATCAATAATTTAAAAGGGTTTTGTTTGTTTTTGGCTGGAAAAACGCGCAAGCAAATGAGGTTAAAAACACTCAAAAGCATCTAATTTTAAATACGACTGTATACCTATACATTGTTAGTCGCTTTACGGTAGAGCCAAACATTAGGCAAATAGATGAGATTTTTTAGGGCAACTCGTTCGTCAGCTTTCGATTCACTAAACAAGTGCTAGCAAACTTTGGGGCAAAAAATGTGCTAACTCTTAATCCGCACATTCACCAAAAGAGCCAAAAAATATCAAACTATTATATAAATGATCAAACATTATTAAGAATTATCAAACTATTATATAAACGCACAATCGAATACAGCTTGATCAGTTAACCGATAGAACGGCATCTTGGCTGACCAAGCAAACAATTCAGGATGATCTAGATCTGGAAGCGTGGAAAATAGCCGAAATCCATGCCGCGCTATGCGAAGCGGATGCTGGTGATTTTGTGTCAGAAAACGAAATGAACGCCAAGTTTAAGCGTTGGGGGGAATGAATACAGATTGAGTTAGAACTATTCTTTAAAACCTTTGTATAAGACCACTCCGGATGCGATAACTAAACCGAGTGTCACGAACATGACGAAGATAGACCATAGTTGTAGTTCACTCATAATATACCTCTGCTCAGTTTATGTTCTTCCGCGCTGTTAATATTAACAACCACCCCATGAAGGAGCAATGCAAATTGCCCTTACGCTAAGATAAAAAATGCTTATCTAAAGGGGTAATTTTGCAACTCATAAATGACCGTTAATGCTGAAATCATGCTCACGTTTTTTTGCATTGCAAAATTATCTCTCGAAAATGATGCTAAAAAACAGCAAATACGGCCCACCCTTTTGGCCCTTATTTTTTGCATTGCAAAAATCCATTGCATTTAACGCGCCTGTTTCACGGTGTTGCACTGTGCAACACCGCCTAGAACGGCATGGTTTTAAAGCTAATATTCTGCTTATTGTCATCGAGCGAGCGCAGATACACCGGCTCAGATTCCTGCCCATTTTTATAATGGCTATTCAGGTAAGCGGTCTCGTCTAAGTGGGTGATCAGCGCCTTGATCACCTCTTGGTACTTCTCAGGAACCCGCATCACCACTGTCTTTTCATACTTAGTTTTACGACCAGCACCTGGGCGAGCGCCGCCATGCAGCCCTTTTACAATGGCAATTTTTTCTTCTTTCATAGCTCACCTCCATTTTATTTTCATAGTAATAATCATACTTGAATAAGTTACAAAATCAAGTGATTTAACGACCTAAATACACAGCAGTAACTTGTAACCGGCTATGCCCTAACTCACCGGTTATCACAGTTCTGGCGTACCTATCAGCGGCTTGTTGCGCCGCGGGTAATGAACCAACAGAAACACCCGATACCGCCGGACATTCAAAACCGGTCAGTTCCACATAACGGCGATGAGCGTAGCTGTGCCTTAACCCATGTGCCCTATCCAATCCAATTTTTATACAGGTATTTTCATAGCGTTTCATTTGCTGCACATAACTGAGTTCTTTCGGAATAAGCGATCTGCCGGCAGCTAATGCTTTCGCCTCTGCCAATAGTTCGTGCTGAGCAGCAGTTAAAATCGGGATCGCGCGATCTCGACCGCCTTTGCACCAGGACGCATCAAGTACCAAACGATCACCCCGATCCGCTTTCGCCGGCTGGATCTTCATGGCTTCTTCACGCCGTAATCCAAATGCTGCCTGCAGGCGCAAGGACATTTGCACATACTGATCGGTTATCAAATTTAGTCGCATATCACTCAATTTTCGGCTCTTATTTTCATTGGTGACATACACTCTACGGCTAATCCCCACCGAGTCATTGGAGCGCGGTACAAGGCCATTTTTACCGATTTTTTCCGCTAACCATCGTAGATGTGCCATACGATTTTTAATCGTGCCCAGGGCAAGGCCCTCAGCTTGCCAATGAGTAACTAATGCTTCGATGTGCTTAGGTTTTAAATTATTGAGTTCAAGCCCTATGGCTAAATTTGCCCAACGCGCCAAAAGTGTAAAGTTAGATTTATGCACGAGGTAACAACTTGTTTTCAATATCAAATACACCTTAAACCTAAAAATTAAAAATTTGCCATAATCTCTTTAGAGATTTTGATAACCGACTTATGATAGTAGTTTTGATAGGTGATAAATTACTCTATCAAATTGTATACATTTTGATAAGGTGCATTTTTGACTTTTATCGCCCAACTGGTGTAAATTGAGCGAATCGAACGATTCGTTTAAAGGTGATAAATGAACACTCTTTCAGCCAATGAAGCAAAAATTCACTTTGGAGATTTGTTGCTCAAAGCTCAACAAGCTCCAATCCAAATTAATAAAAATGGCAAGCCTGTGGCCGTTGTTATTTCAGCTGATGCGTACCAAAGTATCGAGACACTAAAATTACATTTGCTTCAATCCAAAGCGGTGAAAGCCATGACTGACATCAAAATGGGCAATTTGGTTGATGGTAATACCTTTTTTGATGAGCTGGCCGCAGGGCAGTATGACTAATGCCGGTAACTTATCATTTAACGCCCGATGCACAATCTGATCTGATAGGTATTCACCGCTTTACGTTAGCCCAATGGGGAACGACTCAGTCGAAGACATATTTATCAGGACTTAGACAAACGATTCAGCTGCTGGCTGAAACACCCACCCTTGGGAAAAATAGACCCGAGGTACGCGTGAATGTGTTTAGCTTCCCTTATTCAAGTCATGTCATCTATTACATCCAACATGAGCATCAATTCGTTGTATTTGGGATCTTACATAAAAGTATGGTTCCACTTGCACATCTCGCGGAGCGGGAAATTATTTGATGTATTGAAATAGGGGGGGCACCATGAAAAATGACGTTCGGCGGCTATCTATTTTGTCAACTGATGAAATAGATGAACTGTTTGGATTACCTCATTTCTCAGATGATGATCGTCGATTATATTTTGACTTAAGTGCTAAAGAGCGCGAGCTATTCGACAATACCCGAACGTTTTCTGTGGCAGCCCATTTAGTATTGCAACTGGGCTATTTCAAAGCCAAACGGCAGTTTTTCAGTTATGAACAAGAATCGTCAGTACTAAATGACTTGGATTACATTGCCGCGCTGTACTTTCCCACCAAAACGCTTTCAAGGCTGAAAAGTCCCTCAAGACCGATTAGGGCTGAACAACAACGAGCAATTCTTGATTTATTCCAGTATAAACAATGTGATAATGAGGTAAAAGTTGATTTGGAAGATAAAGCACAGCGGGTTGCGATGCTATCGACACAACCTATCTTTATCTTTCGTGAATTAACCCAATACTTAGCATTACACCGTATTGTCATGCCCAGTTATCGGTATATGCAAGAGATGATTGGTAGAGTGGTGGCTTATGAACGCACCCGTATTGCTCGATTACTTAGCACTTGCATGACTTCACTTATCGATCAGCAATTAGCGGCTTTGCTTCGGGCTGATTCAGGAGTATTTCGCGTCAGCGCATTAAAACATGAAGCTAAAGATTTCAGTTATAAAGAATTGCGACATGAAGTCGCACGGCGGCAGTTTTTCCAGCCTCTACATGAGTTTGCCAAGCAGTTCCTCATAACAGCGGGGATCTCCAATGAAAGCGGCAAGTATTATGCTTCTATGGTTAAGTTTTATACCACTTATAAACTTCAACGCATGAAAAAAGAGACTGCTCAGTTATATCTGCTGTTTTTTGCTTTTCATCGGTTTCAGCAAATTAATGACAACTTAATTGAAGCATTGCTCCATTGGGTCGATCAATACGAGAAACAGGCCAAGCGTGCCGCTGAAGAAGCAATGAATAATGCGGTTACCAATGCAGCGAAAAATTTACAGGCTGCGGGTCATGTATTGAGCCTGTTTACGGATGACACCATCACCGATGACACACCTTTTTCCATTATTAAAGAAAAAGCCTATGCATTGCTTGAACAAGAGAGATTCCCATTAGTTGCTGATTACTTACGCAATATTGCTTTCGACAAAACGGCATTTGAATGGTTACATTACACAAAATTATCCGCCACATTCAAACGTAACTTAAGGCAACTTTTTACTGATCTGGATTTTGCCGGACGTGTAGAAGACTCTCCTTTGCTTGAAGCTATCGGTTTTTTACAAAACTTGTTACGCACAGAAAAATCACCAAGGCAAACTGATCCTAATGTATTTCCGACTGAGATTATTCCTAAAGGTTTACGCCGATATTTGTTTAGTAAAGAGGGTAAAACATTTAAAACGCTAGATGTAGATCGCTATGAGTTTTTGGTCTATCGCCTACTACGCAACTCACTGGAAGCGGGTGATGTGTACGTTAAACATAGTAATGAATTTCGCCGCTTTGAAGATGACTTAATAAGCGATCTTAGATGGCAGGATAAAGAACGAGTATTGCAAGATATTGGTGCACCCATTTTATTGGCCCCTATCCAAGATACTCTGGCTGTATTTCATACTATGCTAGCAGCACGTTATAGTGCGATTAACCAACATATTTCTGATGGGGTCAACAAACATATTAAAGTAATTGGGGCTGCCGAAAAGCGTCGTTGGAAGCTGCTTTATCCGAGCAGTGATGAATCCGTTAATAGCGATTTTTACAGCCAGTTACCAGGAATTGGTATTGCGGATCTACTGTGGTTTGTTGCGGGTAATACTGGATTTTTAAATGCATTTACCCATGTATTAGATCGTTATGTAAAGCATGAAGCTGATCCCCGTGAAATTTTCGCCTGTATTGTTGCGATGGGAACAAACATGGGGTTAGCAAAAATGGCTGAGGTTTCAGGCCTTAGCTCAGCATCAATGGCGGGGACGTCTAGAAATTATCTACGCTTGGAGACGTTGCGAGCGGCTAATGATGCGATTAGTAATGCAACCAGCCAGCTACCCGCATTTCATCTCTATGATATTCAGGACTCGCTCCATTCAAGTAGCGATGGCCAGCGGATGGAAACGCAAATTAACACCCTTAACGCTCGATATTCTCCTAAGTATTTTGGTTTACAGAAAGGTGTCAGCGCCTACACGTTGGTCGCAAATCATGTTCCTATAAATGCAAAGATTATTGGGACTCACGAACATGAAAGCCATTACGTTTTCGATTTATTGCATAACAATACCTCTGATATAAAGCCAGAACGGCATTCCACTGACACCCATGGCACCAATCAGGTTAATTTTTGGATTTTGCATGCATTTGGATATCATTTTGCACCTCGTTATCGTGATTTGCATAAGAAAATGGATACGTTAGTCGGCTCACAACATCCCAATGAGTGTGGTGACTGGCTAATAAAGCCTGCCCGAAAAACCAACGATGAATTGATTGAACGTGAATGGCCCAATATTCAACGTATCATGGCATCGCTAGCTCAAAAAGATGTTACTCAAGCCACGATTGTTCGCAAACTCTCGAGCTATTCGCGTCAGAATCAGACCAAGAAAGCATTATGGGAGTTGGAAAACATATGCCGAACGCTATACATTCTCGACTTTGTCGACGATGTTGGCTTACGTCAATGTGTACAAAAAGCATTAAATCGTGGTGAAGCCTATCATCGTCTCAGGCGAGCAGTTGCATTTGTTAACGGTGGAAAATTCAGAGTAAAAACGGAAGAGGAGCAACAAATTTGGAATGAATGCTCTCGGCTCATCACCAATGCGGTCATTTACTACAACACAGTGCTGCTATCTCGTGTCTATGAACAGAAGCAAACAGTAGGAGATCAAAACGCACTGGCTCAGCTTCACAGTATTTCGCCCGTTGCATGGCAGCACATCAATATGTATGGCAATTTTGAGTTTAGTCCATCAACCTCAAAAATAGATATCGATGCATTGGTTGCTCGATATGCTGAACCAGAATATTGGAAGCAAGCGCTGATTGAGAACGAAAATTCAAGTGATGAATTTTAGAGCTTAAAGCTAACTTTACATTTTTGGCGCGTTGGGCAAATTTAGCC
>NZ_JAKKSC010000054.1:0-21540 GCF_025653705.1 Shewanella sp. SM87 | reverse complement strand
CAGTAACTCTTCGTCATCTACCATGTCACATTTGTTCATGAACACGATGATGWAWGGTACGCCAACYTGACGAGAAAGCAGGATGTGCTCACGAGTCTGTGGCATTGGACCGTCTGTAGAAGCAACTACTAGAATCGCGCCGTCCATCTGTGCAGCACCAGTGATCATGTTTTTAACATAGTCAGCGTGGCCTGGGCAGTCTACGTGTGCGTAGTGACGTGAAGGCGTGTCATATTCGATGTGAGAGGTATTGATCGTAATACCGCGCTCACGCTCTTCTGGAGCGTTATCGATTTGAGAGAAGTCTTTAGCTTCGCCACCGTAGGTCTTAGCCAATACGTGAGAGATAGCTGCAGTCAGTGTGGTTTTACCATGGTCAACGTGACCAATGGTGCCCACGTTTACGTGAGGCTTAATACGTTCAAATTTAGCTTTTGCCACGATATATTCCTTTCTTTTCAGAATAGTCCAGTCAGTGCTGGACCATAATAACATTTATGTCGTAACTGGATATTAGCTACGAGATTCAATAATCGCTTTTGCAATGTTTTGCGGTGCATCAGAGTACTTCAAGAACTCCATAGAGTATGAAGCGCGACCCTGTGTAGCAGAGCGCAAATCAGTTGCATAACCAAACATTTCAGAAAGAGGCACTACAGCATGGACTATCTTGATGCCACCGAAGCCATCATCCATCCCTTCAATTAAGCCACGACGACGGTTCAAATCACCAACGACGTCACCCATATAATTTTCAGGGGTAGTTACTTCTACTTTCATGCAAGGTTCGAGCAACGCCGGATTCGCTTCAAGCGCACCCTTTTTGAAGCCCATAGAACCTGCAATTTTGAACGCCATCTCGTTCGAGTCCACATCATGATATGAACCATCGAACAGAGTGACCTTCACGTCCAACACAGGGAAGCCAGCGAGAACGCCATTCTTCATCTGTTCTTGGATACCTTTATCAACCGCAGGAATGAATTCACGAGGAATCACACCTCCCACAACTGCATTGACAAATTCGTAACCAGCGCCTTCTTCATTAGGCTCTAGTTTTAACCAAACGTGACCGAATTGTCCACGACCACCTGATTGGCGTACAAATTTACCTTCAGCTTCTACTGATGCTCGGATAGTTTCGCGGTAGGCCACTTGTGGCTTACCTACGTTACATTCAACACCGAATTCGCGACGCATACGGTCTACGATGATGTCTAAGTGTAACTCACCCATACCCGAAATCAGAGTTTGTGATGATTCTTCGTCAGTTTCAACTCGGAATGATGGATCTTCCGCTGCAAGTTTTTGCAACGCGATACCCATTTTGTCCTGATCGGCTTTTGACTTAGGCTCAACGGCAATGGTAATTACTGGCTCTGGGAACTCCATACGTTCCAAGATCACTCTATGATCGTTATCACAAAGCGTATCACCCGTAGTCACTTCTTTTAGACCAATCGCCGCTGCGATATCACCAGCACGGACTTCTTTCAGTTCAGTGCGATCGTTTGCGTGCATTTGCACCATGCGACCTACGCGTTCACGCTTCTGTTTGACAGAGTTGTAAACGCCCGAACCTGATTCGAGTACGCCTGAGTACACGCGAATAAAGGTCAAAGTTCCTACGAATGGATCTGTAGCAATCTTAAATGCCAATGCAGCAAAAGGCGCATTGTCATCTGATGGGCGTTCTACTTCTTGGTCATTCTCATCGATGCCCTTAATTGGAGGCACATCAATTGGCGCTGGCAAGAATTCAATAACCGCATCAAGTACCGCTTGAACGCCTTTGTTCTTAAATGCAGAACCACAAGTCGCTAAAACGATTTCATTATTTATAGTACGCTGACGTAGCGCCTTTTTAATTTCGTCTTCTGATAGCGCGCCTTCTTCAAGGTACTTATCCATCAGTTCATCCGAAGATTCGGCTGCTACTTCAACCAGATACTCATGCATTTCAGCCGCTTTAGCTGCTAACTCTGCAGGGATCTCCTCATAAGTGAAAGTCATACCCTGGTCTGATTCATTCCAGTTAATTGCTTTCATCTTGATTAAGTCGATCACGCCTTTGAAGTTTTCTTCTGCACCAATATTCAATTGAATAGGCACACAAGTGGCTCCAAGACGAGTTCTAATTTGCTTCACTACACGTTCAAAGTCTGCACCTGCACGGTCCATCTTGTTGATAAATACCAAACGTGGAACGCGGTATTTATCAGCTTGACGCCACACTGTTTCTGACTGAGGTTCAACACCAGATGAACCACAGAAAACGACAACAGCACCGTCGAGGACGCGCAGAGACCGTTCAACTTCAATAGTAAAGTCAACGTGACCAGGGGTATCGATGATATTGATGCGGTGTTCAGTGAATTGAGCATCCATACCACGCCAGAATGTGGTTACCGCAGCCGAGGTGATAGTGATACCACGCTCTTGCTCTTGAACCATCCAGTCTGTGGTAGCGGCGCCGTCATGCACCTCACCGATTTTATGAGACAAACCGGTATAGAACAGAACACGTTCTGTTGTGGTGGTTTTACCTGCGTCAACATGAGCACAAATACCGATATTACGATAACGCTCAATTGGGGTTGTACGAGCCACGATTATACCCTCTCCACCAAGACCTAAGTCTTGGCAATATCAACAACTATGGTGTGGGCCTAAGCCCACACCATCATATTACCAACGGTAATGAGCAAAGGCTTTGTTAGCTTCAGCCATGCGATGCACGTCTTCACGCTTCTTAACAGCAGTACCTTTGTTTTCAGACGCATCCAGCATTTCACCTGCCAGACGTAAAGCCATAGATTTTTCACCACGCTTACGAGCAGCTTCAACTAACCAGCGCATCGCCAGTGCGTTACGACGCACAGGACGAACTTCACATGGTACCTGGTACGTAGAACCACCAACGCGACGAGATTTAACTTCGACTGATGGGCGAACGTTGTCCAGGGCTGCTTCAAGGATAACTAAATGGTTTTCGCTTTTCTTTTCAGCGACAACATCTAGTGCCTTGTAAATAATTTTTTCTGCAGTCGACTTTTTGCCGTCTTGCATAATGACGTTGATGAACTTAGCCAGCAACTCACTGTGAAACTTTGGATCTGGTAGGATTTTACGTTGTCCTACAACGCGACGTCTTGGCATAACAATTCTCCGTATGCTTCAGGGATTTCCAAAACTGGAATTCTCAAAATAAAACTAGCTTGGCCTTACTTAACGGATAAGTTAAGACTTAGGACGCTTAGCACCGTATTTAGAACGGCTTTGGCGACGTGAAGTCACGCCTGCACAGTCTAATGCGCCACGAATAGTGTGATAACGCACACCTGGTAAGTCTTTAACACGACCACCACGGATTAAGATCACGCTATGTTCCTGCAGGTTGTGGCCTTCACCGCCGATGTACGAAGTAACTTCGAAACCGTTAGTTAGACGCACACGAGCTACTTTACGTAGTGCAGAGTTAGGTTTTTTAGGGGTAGTAGTGTACACACGTGTACAAACACCACGTTTTTGCGGGCACGCATTCAACGCAGGCACGTTAGTCTTGTCGACTTTTGGCGCGCGTGGCTTACGTACCAACTGGTTTACAGTTGCCATGTATAGCTCCGAGTCAGTTGAATCAAACTCAACGATAAGGTGTGAAAAATCTATATCCCACAATGGTGGGACGCGGAATTTTAGAAAGGTAATGCCTGACTGTCAAGAAATAGCCAACTTTTGCGGCATATTACAAGAAAAAAGGCGCCATAGGCGCCTTTTTATAACAAACTTATTACTTAATCTTGGCTACCAGCCAAGTTTAAGAGATCGGCCAAGTTCTGTTCGGCTTCACTTGCAGTGATCTTGTTCACTACTACAGGTTCGTTTTTCTTCGCACGCGCTTCATTACGAGTCTTGTGATAAGCGTAACCAGTACCGGCTGGGATCAGTCGGCCAACGATAACGTTTTCTTTCAGACCACGTAATTGATCGCTCTTACCACCGACGGCGGCTTCGGTCAGTACGCGCGTAGTTTCTTGGAACGATGCTGCTGAGATAAAGGATTCTGTTGCCAGAGATGCTTTAGTAATACCCAGTAGTTCACGTTCAAAGGTCGCAGGCACTTTACCTTGGGCGATCAGTTCGCGGTTAGCGATCTTCACGCGTGACACTTCAGCTTGTTCCCCTTCGAGGAAGTCAGTGTCACCGGCAGAAGTGATAAGACACTTACGCAGCATCTGACGGATGATCACTTCGATATGCTTATCGTTGATCTTCACGCCTTGCAGACGGTAAACGTCCTGTACTTCGTTCACAATATAGTTTGCTACGTTGTGGATACCACGAAGACGCAGAATGTCGTGTGCCGCTTCTGGACCGTCAGCGATAACTTCACCACGTTCGACTTTTTCACCTTCGAACACGTTTAAGTTACGCCACTTAGGGATCATCTCTTCATAATGATCGCCGCCATCAGCAGGTGTAATCACCAAACGACGCTTACCTTTGGTCTCTTTACCAAACGAGATGGTACCAGAGATTTCCGCCAGAATAGCAGGCTCTTTTGGCTTACGCGCTTCGAACAAGTCAGCAACGCGTGGCAGACCACCGGTGATGTCGCGAGTTTTAGACGATTCCTGAGGAATACGAGCTAATGCGTCACCCACGTTGATTTGCGCGTTATCTTCTAAGTTAACGATCGCACTACCTGGTAAGAAGTATTGTGCTGGTACTTCAGTACCTGGGATCATCAAGTCAGCACCATTAGCGCCAAGCAGACGGATCATTGGGCGCATTTCTTTACCCGCAGTACCACGCTGACCAACGTCAAGGATCACGATTGATGACAGACCCGTTAGTTCGTCTGTTTGACGTGTCATAGTGACACCGTCAATCATGTCTACGAACTTGATACTACCCGCCACTTCAGAAATGATTGGGTGAGTATGTGGATCCCAGTTAGCGATAACATCGCCCGCTTCAACAGCCGCTTCTTCTAGTTTCTCGAGCACAGTACCGTATGGCACTTTATAACGCTCTTTCTCACGACCCAGCTCGTCAATAACAGCCAGTTCAGAAGAACGAGAAACGATAACCAGTTTGCCGTCACTGTTAGTAACATGCTTAGCATTATGCAGTTTCAATGAACCCGAGTTTTTCACTTGGACATTGTTTTCTGCAGACGCTCTAGATGCCGCACCACCGATGTGGAACGTACGCATCGTTAACTGTGTACCTGGTTCACCGATAGATTGTGCTGCCACAACACCGATGGCTTCACCGTGGTTAATAATATGACCACGAGCCAAGTCACGACCGTAACAAGCTGCACACACACCGAAATCGGTATCACAAGAAATAACAGAACGTACAATCACTTCGTCGATTGAATGCTCTTCTAACTTGTCACACCATGCTTCGTCGAGTAGCGTGTTACGTGGTGCTAATACGTCTTCAGTGCCTGGATAGAACACATCAATCGCAACCACACGACCCAGTACGCGTTCACGTAACGGCTCAACCACATCACCACCTTCAATCAGCGGTTTCATGGTTAGACCTTCGTGAGTACCACAATCGTCTTCGATAACCACTAAATCTTGTGCAACGTCTACAAGACGACGAGTCAGGTAACCCGAGTTCGCTGTCTTCAATGCCGTATCTGCTAGACCTTTACGCGCACCGTGAGTAGAAATAAAGTACTGGAGTACGTTTAGACCTTCACGGAAGTTAGCGGTAATTGGCGTTTCGATGATTGAGCCGTCTGGCTTAGCCATCAGACCACGCATACCCGCCAACTGACGGATCTGTGCGGCACTACCACGAGCGCCTGAGTCAGCCATCATATAGATGCTGTTAAACGAGGCTTGTTTCTCTTCAACACCATCACGGTTAATCACTGTCTCAGTTGACAGGTTTTCCATCATAGCTTTAGAAACTTTTTCGTTGGCACTTGCCCAGATATCGATAACTTTGTTGTAACGCTCACCGGCTGTGACTAGACCAGATTGGAACTGCTCTTGAATTTCAAGAACTTCCGCTTCTGCATCAGCAACTAAGGTGTATTTCTCGTCTGGAATAACCATGTCATCGATACCGACAGAGGCACCAGAGATGGTTGCAAAACGGAAACCGGTATACATCAATTGGTCAGCGAAGATAACAGTATCTTTCAGACCCAGTTGACGATAACAGGTGTTTAACAGTTTAGAGATCTGCTTTTTGCCCATGTTCTGGTTAACCAGATCAAATGACAAACCTGCTGGCAGAATAAGTGACAGCAGAGCACGACCCACAGTCGTATCAACGATACGGCGTTGTTCAGTGCGCTCACCATCATCACCAATAATGGTTTCAGTGATACGAACTTTAACGCGGGCATGCAGTTCAGCAGCGCCAGTTGCGTAAGCTTTTTCAACTTCAGCAACAGACATAAATGCCATACCTTCACCACGGCCGTTAATACGCTCACGGCTGGTGTAGTACAGACCCAATACCACGTCTTGAGACGGGGTGATAACAGGCTCGCCGTTGGCTGGTGACAGGATGTTGTTGGTAGACATCATCAGGGCACGGGCTTCAAGCTGCGCTTCCAGTGTTAACGGTACGTGTACCGCCATTTGGTCACCGTCGAAGTCGGCGTTGTATGCCGCACAAACGAGTGGGTGTAACTGGATTGCTTTACCTTCAATCAGTACTGGTTCGAACGCTTGGATACCCAGTCTGTGCAGTGTTGGTGCACGGTTGAGCATCACTGGATGTTCGCGGATCACTTCATCCAGAACGTCCCAAACTTCCGCCACTTCACGCTCAACCATCTTCTTAGCCGCTTTGATGGTAGTAGCTAAGCCACGACCTTCTAGCTTGCCATAGATGAATGGCTTGAACAGTTCCAGTGCCATCTTCTTAGGAAGACCACATTGGTGCAGACGTAGAGTAGGACCTACGGTAATTACCGAACGACCAGAATAGTCAACGCGCTTACCCAACAAGTTCTGACGGAAACGACCTTGCTTACCTTTGATCATATCAGCCAAAGATTTCAGAGGACGCTTGTTAGAACCGGTAATAGCACGGCCACGACGACCGTTATCTAATAGCGCATCAACAGACTCTTGTAACATACGCTTTTCGTTGCGTACGATAATGTCTGGCGCAGCTAAATCTAACAGACGCTTCAAACGGTTGTTACGGTTGATCACGCGGCGATACAGGTCGTTAAGATCTGAAGTCGCGAAGCGGCCGCCATCGAGCGGTACCAACGGACGTAAGTCAGGTGGTAACACAGGCAGTACTTTTAAGATCATCCACTCAGGCTTGTTGCCTGAAGTGTAGAATGCTTCCATCAACTTAAGACGTTTAGTCACTTTCTTGCGACGAGTCTCAGAATTGATTGAAGGCAATTCTTCACGCATTTGTTCGATTTCTTTCGCTAAATCGATAGCACGTAACAGTTCAAGTACTGCTTCGGCACCCATTTTAGCTTCGAACTCATCACCGTATTCTTCTAATGCATCCAGATAAGTTTCTTCTGTCAGCATTTGGCCACGTTCAAGGCTGGTCATGCCAGGCTCGATCACGACAAATGATTCAAAATACAGTACGCGTTCGATATCACGCAGCGTCATATCCAGCATTAAGCCAATACGTGACGGCAGTGATTTTAAGAACCAAATGTGCGCAACTGGGCTAGCCAGTTCGATGTGACCCATACGCTCACGACGTACTTTAGTTTGGGTTACTTCAACGCCACACTTTTCACAAATAACACCACGGTGCTTCAAACGTTTGTACTTACCGCACAAACATTCGTAATCTTTGACTGGGCCAAAGATACGCGCACAGAACAGACCTTCACGCTCAGGCTTGAAGGTACGGTAGTTGATGGTTTCTGGCTTCTTAACTTCACCAAAAGACCAAGAACGGATCAGATCAGGCGATGCCAGACCAATTTTGATGCCGTTAAATTCTTCAGTCTTGCTTTGCTGTTTCAGAAACTTTAATAAGTCTTTCACGTTTCTCTCCTGAAGGAGTTAAACCGGGTGCTCCGCTTGCACGGAGCACCATTCTGTTTGCCAAACGCGGCTAAAGGCCTGCGCTTATGCCTGATCCAACTCGATATTAATACCGAGTGAACGGATCTCCTTCAGTAACACGTTGAAGGACTCTGGCATGCCAGGTTGCATCTGATGGTTACCGTCGACGATGTTCTTATACATCTGAGTACGACCGTTAACGTCATCCGATTTAACAGTGAGCATTTCTTGAAGCGTATAAGCGGCACCGTATGCTTCTAGTGCCCACACTTCCATCTCACCGAAACGCTGACCACCGAACTGAGCTTTACCGCCCAGTGGTTGTTGAGTCACTAAGCTGTACGAACCGGTAGAACGGGCGTGCATCTTGTCATCAACTAAGTGGTTCAGTTTGAGCATGTACATGTAACCTACCGTTACTTGACGCTCAAATTCGTTACCGGTACGACCATCAAACAACTTCAACTGACCAGAGGTTGGCAAACCTGCAAGTTCAAGCATCTGCTTGATCTCTTTCTCTTTAGCACCGTCGAATGCAGGAGTTGCAATCGGGATACCGCCTTTCAGGTTAGTCGCAAGACGTAATACTTCATCATCAGTGAATGAATCGATATCGACGCGCTGCTGCACTTCGTCACCTAATTCATAAACTTGCTTGATGTAACCACGAACTTCAGCCAGCTCACGCTGTTCTTCAAGCATCGCAGTGATCTTGTTACCAATGCCTTTGGCAGCGGCGCCCATATGGACTTCAAGTACCTGACCAATGTTCATACGTGATGGAACACCTAGCGGGTTCAATACGATGTCTACTGGGTTACCTTGTTCGTCATATGGCATGTCTTCGATTGGGCAAATCTTAGAGATAACACCCTTGTTACCGTGACGACCCGCCATCTTGTCACCAGGTTGAATAGTACGCTTAACCGCTAAGTAAACCTTAACGATCTTGAGTACGCCTGGCGCCAAGTCATCACCTTGGGTGATCTTGCGACGTTTGATTTCAAACTTCTTATCAAAGTCAGCTTTCAGCTCTTCATGCTGTTCAGCTAATTGCTCAAGTTCAGTTTGTTTTGCTTCATCGTCAATGACTTGAACCAATACATCTTTACGTGGCAACGCAGCAATTTGCGCTTCAGTGAAACCAGCACCGATTAACAGGTTACGCGCACGGCTCAATACACCTTCTTCAAGGATCTTGAACTCTTCACCTAAGTCTTTACGAGCTTGGGCAATGTGCATCTCTTCGATTTCAACTGCACGCTTGTCTTTTTCAACGCCGTCACGGGTAAATACCTGTACGTCGATGATAGTGCCCTTAACAGAGTTAGGAACACGCAGTGAACTGTCTTTAACATCAGACGCTTTCTCACCGAAGATAGCACGGAGTAACTTCTCTTCTGGCGTTAGCTGTGTTTCGCCTTTTGGCGTCACTTTACCAACCAGAATATCGCCGCCCTTCACTTCTGCACCAATGTAAACGATACCTGACTCGTCGAGTTTCGACAGAGCAGATTCACCTACGTTTGGAATATCAGCCGTGATTTCTTCGCTACCCAGTTTGGTATCACGAGCAATACAAGACAGCTCCTGAATGTGGATAGTGGTGAAACGGTCTTCTTGCGCTACGCGCTCAGAAATTAAGATCGAGTCTTCGAAGTTGTAACCGTTCCAAGGCATGAATGCGATACGCATGTTCTGGCCAAGGGCTAAGTCACCTAAGTCAGTAGACGGACCGTCTGCTAACACGTCACCACGAACGACTGGCTCACCAACAGCACAACAAGGGCGTTGGTTGATACAAGTGTTTTGGTTAGAACGGGTGTATTTAGTCAGGTTATAAATGTCGATACCGGCTTCGCCTGGGCGCAGCTCATCTTCATTTACTTTAACAACGATGCGGCTCGCATCAACGTAGTCTACAAAACCACCACGTTTAGCAACAACCACAACACCAGAGTCAACAGCCAAAGTACGTTCAATACCAGTACCTACTAGCGGCTTTTCAGAGCGCAGTGTGGGTACGGCTTGACGTTGCATGTTCGCACCCATCAAGGCACGGTTAGCATCGTCGTGTTCTAAGAACGGGATCAGTGACGCAGCAACAGAAATAATCTGTTGTGGCGAAACGTCCATATACTGGATGTCAGCAGCGCGCATAAAGGTTGATTCACCTTTATGACGACAAGCAATTTGCTCTTCTGCCATACGACCGCTAGCGTCAACTTCGATGTTCGCCTGTGCAATCACATAACGACCTTCTTCGATTGCTGACAAGTATTCCACTTCGTCAGTAATCACGCCGTCGATAACCTTGCGGTATGGCGTTTCTAGGAAGCCGTAAGAGTTAGTACGGGCAAAACTTGCTAATGAGTTGATTAGACCAATGTTTGGACCTTCAGGGGTCTCAATTGGACATAAACGACCATAATGCGTTGGATGTACGTCGCGGACTTCGAAGCCTGCACGTTCACGAGTCAAACCACCAGGGCCAAGTGCAGAAATACGACGCTTATGCGTTACTTCTGACAGCGGGTTGTTTTGGTCCATGAATTGTGACAGCTGAGAAGAACCGAAGAACTCTTTCACTGCAGCAGAAATTGGCTTAGCGTTGATCAAGTCTTGTGGCATCAGCTCGTTCAGATCGCCTAAAGACAGACGTTCACGCACGGCGCGCTCAACACGGACTAAACCAACACGGAATTGGTTTTCAGCCATTTCACCGACGCTACGAATACGACGGTTACCTAAGTGATCGATATCATCGACTTCGTCGAAACCGTTACGGATATGAATGATGTTCTTCATTACCGCGACGATGTCTTCTTTAGACAATACACCGCTACCTTCGTCATCAGGAATGCTGAGACGACGGTTGAACTTCATACGACCTACTTTAGACAGGTCATAACGCTCTTCACTGAAGAACAAGTTCTGGAATAGCGCTTCGGCAGCATCTTTGGTTGGTGGCTCGCCAGGACGCATCATACGATAGATCTCAACCAGCGCTTCTAAGCGGTTAGTGGTTGAATCGATACGCAGCGTATCTGAAATATAAGCACCATGATCTAGCTCGTTGATATACAACGTGCTGATATCTTTAATACCGGCCAATGATAGTTTAGCCAGATCTTCTAAGCTAATTTCACTGTTGGCAGAGACTAAAACTTCACCCGTGTCCGGATCGATATAATCTTGAGCAGCATATTTGCCCACGATATATTCAACTGGCACTTCAAGCTCAGTGGTATTGGTCTTTTCTAACTGACGAATGTGACGCGCAGTAATACGACGTCCCGCTTCAACCAGTACAGAACCTTCAGCGTCCTTGATGTCATAGCTGGCAGTTTCGCCACGCAGACGTTCAGGCACCAAAGACATGACCAGAGTATCTTTCTTGATCTTGAACTCAACGCGTTCGAAGAACAGATCGAGGATCTCTTGAGTAGAATATTCTAATGCACGTAACATGATGGTCGCTGGCAGTTTGCGGCGACGGTCAATACGCACAAATAGTGCATCTTTAGGATCGAATTCAAAGTCAAGCCATGAACCACGGTAAGGAATAATACGTGCGTTATACAGCACCTTACCTGATGAGTGGGTTTTACCACGGTCATGATCAAAGAACACGCCTGGAGAACGGTGTAATTGAGATACGATTACACGCTCAGTACCGTTGATAACAAAAGTACCGTTATCCGTCATCAATGGGATATCACCCATGTAGACTTCTTGTTCTTTAATATCTTTTACTGTGCCCGCCGCTGCTTCACGGTCATACAACACCATGCGTAATTTAACGCGTAGTGGAGCTGAATACGTAACACCACGGATCTGACACTCTTTCACATCAAAAACAGGCTCGCCAAGCTTATAGCTGACGTATTGCAGTTCTGAGTTACCAGAAAAGCTCTTGATGGGAAAAACGCTACGGAAGGCGGCTTCTAAACCGCGCTCACCGGTAGGATCTTGATCGGTGAACTTCTTAAAAGAGTCTAGCTGGATAGACAATAAATAAGGGATATCCAAAACTTTTGGACGCTTACCAAAGTCTTTGCGAATACGCTTCTTTTCAGAATAGGAGTAAACCATGGGTTTCCTCTGCTTACGAGATATGACCAAGACTGAATAAATAACTTAAGTTATTAAAATTCAGCACGTTTGCCCATCACCGTTGATGGCAAGAACCTAACCAGTAATCTCTGCTAGGGACTGCAAAATTTGGCGACAAACGGTGAAAAAAAATCGCCAGCGCATATAGCGCAAAAAAGGCCGACGGTTAAAAAACCGCCAGCCTCCACCCAAGTGGCTTGGGTGAGCAAGCTAAATAATAGCTTACTTAATTTCTACAGAAGCACCAGCTTCAGTAAGTTCTTTCTTCAGAGCTTCAGCTTCTTCTTTAGAAACGCCTTCTTTAACTGCTACTGGAGCAGCTTCAGACATAGCTTTAGCTTCTTTCAGGCCTAAACCAGTTGCGCCACGGATAGCTTTAATAACTGCAACTTTGTTGTCGCCGTGAGCAGTCAGAACTACGTTGAATTCTGTTTGTTCTTCAACAACAACTGCTTCTGCACCGCCAGAAACAACAGCAGCAGCGGCAGAAACGCCGAACTTCTCTTCCATAGCTTCGATCAGTTCAACAACTTCCATTACAGACATAGCTGCAAAGGCTTCTAAGATTTGGTCTTTAGTGATAGACATAACAAATGTTTCCTATTGTTCTGAATTCAATTTTATTAAGCAGCCAGCTTGAAATTAAGCGGCTTCTTGTTTTTGATCGCGCAGGGCGGCCAGTGTACGAACGAACTTGCCAGCAGATGCTTCTTTCATAGTCATCATTAACTGAGCTAGTGCTTCTTCGTATGTTGGCAGTTTCGCCAAACGATCAATTTCAGCTGCAGGGATGAAATTCCCTTCAAAGGCTGCGCCTTTAACTTCGAAGTTAGCTTGTTCTTTAGCAAAGTCTTTTAACAGACGTGCTGCAGCACCTGGGTGCTCTAAAGAAAAAGCAATCAAAGTTGGGCCAGTGAACGTTTCTGCTAGGCACTCAAAAGCAGTACCTTCAACAGCACGACGAGCTAGCGTGTTACGTACTACACGTACATATACACCAGCTTCGCGAGCTTTTTTACGCAGACCGGTCATAGCACCTACAGTCACACCGCGAGAATCAGCGGCAACTGCAGATAGCGCACCTTTGGCAGCTTCGTTGACTTCAGCAACAATCGCTTTTTTGTCTTCGAGTCTTAATGCCATTGGCTTTACTCCTGGATTCTACCTAGGGTATTCCCTAGTATTTACCATACTAAATACTTATGTATTTAGTGACTTACGGTGCAGATTATCCAGTAAAAAATTTTAGCTGGGGCCTGACACCGTCTACGCAGGAAATTAAGTTATTTTTACAAAAAACACCTGCGGTCTTGGACGGAAACCTGAGTTAAACTCCGCCTAAACGAGAGATAAAACAGGCTTCAACCCACAAAGTGCGCGCATTATAGACTAATGCACCCGCTTTGTAAAATTATAGAGTTGTTTCAAGCGTAGCTTGATCAACTGCAACACCTGCACCCATAGTGGTAGAGATGCTGATCTTTTTCACGAAAATGCCTTTAGCAACTGCAGGCTTAGCCTTTTTCAGTGCTGACACTAACGCTTCCAAGTTTTCTTTCAATTGAACTGGTGTGAAATCCACTTTACCGATAGTAGTGTGGATAATACCGTTCTTGTCGTTACGGTAACGAACTTGACCCGCTTTGGCGTTCTTAACAGCTTCAGCAACGTTTGGCGTTACTGTACCTGTTTTAGGGTTAGGCATTAAACCACGTGGGCCTAAGATTTGACCTAACATACCAACAACGCGCATTGCATCTGGAGATGCGATAACTACGTCAAAGTTCATTTCACCGGCTTTGATTTTCTCAGCCAGATCATCCATACCAACTAGCTCAGCGCCAGCAGCTTTAGCAGCTTCAGCATTTGCACCTTGTGTAAATACTGCAACGCGAACGTCACGACCAGTACCGTGTGGCAACACTGTTGCACCACGAACGTTTTGGTCAGATTTACGTGGGTCAATACCCAGGTTAACTGCTACGTCTACACTTTCAACGAATTTTGCAGTTGCTAATTCTTTTAACAGAGCAACAGCTTCGTTGATATCGTAGCTTTTAGTACCATCAACTTTTTCGCGAATTACGCGCATGCGTTTAGTTAGCTTTGCCATTATATTAATCCTCTACAACCAAACCCATTGAACGCGCAGTACCTTCGATTGAGCGAGTCATCGCTTCAATGTCAGCACCAGTCATATCGGCAGCTTTCAGTTCAGCAATTTCTTGAACTTTAGCGCGAGCGATAGTACCCACTTTCTGAGTGTTTGGACGTGGAGAACCTGATTTCAGGCCTGCAGCAGTCTTCAGTAAGTAAGACGCTGGAGAAGTCTTAGTTTCAAAAGTGAATGAACGGTCACTGTAAACAGTGATCACGACTGGAATAGGCATGCCTTTTTCCATTTTTTCTGTACGGGCGTTAAACGCTTTACAGAATTCCATGATGTTCACACCTTTTTGACCCAAAGCTGGACCAACTGGTGGTGATGGGTTCGCAGAACCGGATTTTACTTGTAGCTTAATATAAGCATCAATCTTCTTTGCCATCTGACATTTCCTCAGTTTGGGTTCAAACGCGCATCAGCGACATGCTGACATGCTCCCCCGAAAACAACGGGTGCGAATTATATAGAAATTCGCACCCGTTGCCAAACGGATTTTGTAGTTTATTTAATCAGCCTTTTTCAACTTGACTAAAATCAAGTTCAACAGGCGTAGAACGACCAAAGATCATCACTGATACTTTCACGCGGCTCTTGTCATAATCCACTTCTTCAACGGTGCCGTTAAAGTCAGCAAATGGACCATCACACACACGTACCACTTCACCAGGCTCAAATATAGTTCTATGAGTCGGTGACGCTGTCGTTTCTTGTAAGCGACGCAGAATTGCATCAACTTCTTTATCTGAAATTGGGGCAGGACGATCAGACGTTCCGCCAATAAAGCCTAAAACACGCGGGATGCTTTTGACTAAATGCCAGCTGTCATCGTTCATTTCCATCTGGACTAACACATAGCCAGGGAAAAACTTACGTTCGCTCTTGCGACGCTGACCTGCACGCATTTCGATGACTTCTTCAGTCGGAACCAATACTTCACCGAAGTATGCTTCCATGCCATGCATTTTAATATATTCAATCAGTGACTTACAAACTCGGCCTTCATAGCCTGAGAATGCCTGCACTACATACCATCTTTTTTTAGCTTCTTTAGCTTCAGTCATTCGAGGTGCCTATACGCCAGTGATAAAATTGACAATTCGCATTAACACAGCATCCATACCCCAAAGGATAAGAGCTAAGATACCTGTTGCTGCAAGGACAATAAAAGTGGTGTTTAGCGCTTCTTGACGCGTCGGCCATACAACCTTGCGCACTTCGATATGCGCTTCACGGGCAAAAGCTAACGCTTTTTTACCTTTTACAGTCTGAAGCGCAATAAAACCAGCAATAGCGAATGCAACGATAACACTAAGCGCACGTATGACGGCACTGGCTTCGCTATACATTTGATTGCCAATAACAGCAGCGGCTAGCAATACAATCACTAAACCCCACTTCACGATATCCAGAGAATTGTTCTGGTTTTCAGTATTTGTTGTCATCGGTTTTTCCGTTACTCAATACGGCCTGAGCTTAGAGCACATTAATTGACGGGCATAATCCCATTGCGAAGCGTAAACCTTCGTCCATCGCGATTGGGCAAATCAGAGTCACTACCATTTTGATGTTGTCGCCAGGCATTACCATCTCTACGCCTTCTGGCAGTTCGATAGTACCGGTTACGTCAGTTGTACGGAAGTAGAACTGTGGACGGTAGCCTTTGAAGAATGGAGTGTGACGTCCGCCTTCTTCTTTTGACAGAACATAAACTTCTGATTCAAAAGTGGTGTGTGGGTTGATTGAACCTGGTTTAGCCAATACTTGACCACGTTCTACGTCATCACGCTTAGTACCACGTAATAACACACCACAGTTCTCGCCTGCACGACCTTCGTCAAGCAGTTTACGGAACATTTCTACACCAGTACACGTTGTTTTAGTCGTTGTGCGAACACCAACGATTTCAACTTCGTCACCCACTTTAACAATACCACGCTCAACACGACCAGTRACTACTGTACCACGGCCTGAAATTGAGAATACGTCTTCGATTGGCAGTAGGAACGGCTTATCGATRTCACGTTGTGGTTCTGGAATGTAAGAATCCAGTGCTGCGGCTAATTCAAGGATCTTAGCTTCCCACTCTGGTTGACCTTCTAGGGCCTTCAGAGCTGAACCTTGGATTACTGGTAAATCATCACCTGGGAAATCGTATTCTGACAGAAGTTCACGCACTTCCATTTCAACCAATTCCAGTAACTCTTCGTCATCTACCATGTCACATTTGTTCATGAACACGATGATGAAAGGTACGCCAACCTGACGAGAAAGCAGGATGTGCTCACGAGTCTGTGGCATTGGACCGTCTGTAGARGCAACTACTAGAATCGCGCCGTCCATCTGTGCAGCACCAGTGATCATGTTTTTAACATAGTCAGCGTGGCCTGGGCAGTCTACGTGTGCGTAGTGACGTGAAGGCGTGTCATATTCGATGTGAGAGGTATTGATCGTAATACCGCGCTCACGCTCTTCTGGAGCGTTATCGATTTGAGAGAAGTCTTTAGCTTCGCCACCGTAGGTCTTAGCCAGTACGTGAGAGATAGCTGCAGTCAGTGTGGTTTTACCATGGTCAACGTGACCAATGGTGCCCACGTTTACATGGGGCTTAATACGTTCAAATTTAGCTTTAGCCATGGTAATGCCTCAGTCCAAGATTCTTGGTGATGAAAACTAACATATAGAAAAAATCCGATGCATTAAAATGACATCGAACCGATTATGTTTAGGCGTAGGAGCTAAATTTAGAGAGGCTGGTGCTGATAGGCAGATTCGAACTGCCGACCTCACCCTTACCAAGGGTGTGCTCTACCAACTGAGCCATATCAGCAACTAATTTGGAGCGGACAGCGGGAATCGAACCCGCGTTATCAGCTTGGAAGGCTGGAGTAATACCATTATACGATGTCCGCGCAACCTAACTAAGGCTACCTAACTACCTAGAAAAAGTGGTGGAGGGAGAAGGATTCGAACCTTCGAAGGCTGAGCCGTCAGATTTACAGTCTGATCCCTTTGGCCACTCGGGAACCCCTCCACATAAAATGGTGCCGGCACCAAGAGTCGAACTCGGGACCTACTGATTACAAGTCAGTTGCTCTACCAACTGAGCTATGCCGGCATTATCATTTCGGAACGGGATATTAGGTAAATGCGCTCCCAAGTGCAAGTAAAAAACGCCTATTTACGTAAAAAAAGCGCTTGAACGGTGTTTTTTTACACGTTATCCAACTTTGACGGCCAATTAAACAGCGAATACATCAAACGGTAACGGAAACACGACTGCAATCACCCATTTAGTATTGTTCCAAATATTCTCATAGTGTACTGTGCCTTTCCTAAGCTGAGGAAAGCCAATGACTTCTAAAAATTCAATTCAAAAAGCACTCTATCTCGCCTTCGAGCGCCTGCAATGGTCTGAGTTACGAGATTCAGTGCCGTTGACACTGAGTGAGCAAGACTTGGAGAACCTTAGAGGCATAAATGAAAAGATTTCCTTATCGGAAGTGACTGATATTTATCTTCCCCTTAGCCGACTACTGAATTTGATCGTTAAAGCTAAGCAACAACGAGGCTTAGTGGTTGATGAATTCCTCGGTCAAAAACCATCAAAAAGTCCTTACATCATTAGTATTGCTGGTAGTGTCGCCGTCGGGAAAAGCACCACAGCACGTATTTTGCAAGCTTTACTACGACACTGGCCTGAACACCCAAAAGTTGATTTGGTGACAACAGATGGTTTTTTGTATCCTCTGGCGGACTTAAAACGTAAAGGACTATTACAGCGTAAGGGATTTCCAGAAAGTTACGATATGAAAATGCTGGTTGAGTTTATCTCCGCCGTGAAATCCGGTCAGCCACATGTGAAAGCCCCTATCTATTCGCACGTCACCTATGACCGCGTTAAGAATCAGCATCAAACCGTTTCTCAGCCAGACATCTTAATTTTAGAAGGCTTGAATGTATTACAGACTGGACTCGACTCCCCCGTTGATACCCGTCGTCCTTTCGTCTCCGATTTTGTCGACTTTTCTATTTATGTCGATGCAGAAGAACCTTTGCTAAAACAATGGTATAAAGAACGATTTTTGCAGTTCCGCTCTGGTGCATTCAGTGACAAAAAATCTTATTTTCATCACTATTCAACGCTAACCGACGATGAAGCAAATACGATTGCCGCTAATATTTGGGACACAATCAATGGTCCAAACCTACAACTTAACATTCAACCGACCCGTGAGAGGGCCCATTTGATCCTGCAGAAAGGTCAGGATCATTTGATGTCCCACGTGCTAATGCGCAAATAGCCTTTGTAAAATTGACTCTTGCGTACTTAGCGTGCCCTTAAGCTAATTTCACCGCCGATAAATGCTTGAACACCATCAGCGGTTTCGAGCAAAACTGCACCTTGCTCATCAACGCCACGACAAATTCCTTCGACAGACTTTTCCCCCATAAGCAAACGTATTTCACGGCCATAAAATAAGTCCGCAGCTTGCCAACGAGTCTTGAATGCAGCTAATCCTTCACGCTCAAATAACTGAATATCACGCTTAAGCTGCTTCTGTAATGCAATAACAAGCGCCGTCTTGTCAGGCATGTCGACCAACTCTGACAAATCACTCCAAGGCTGATCGATATCTTTACCTTGTTCCTCTGACATAGCCATATTGACACCAACACCTATGATAAGCTGGCACAGGCTATCAGCCTGCCCCGACATTTCAATCAAGATCCCGGCAAGCTTCTTGTTATCCAAATAGATGTCATTGGGCCACTTAACACCAATATTCTCGACGCCAAAAGATTTAAGCACTTCAACCAATGTACAGGCCACCACTAAACTTAATCCCATTGCCTGCGCCATTCCCTGCGGGAAAGTCCAAAACAGCGAGAAATATAAGTGATGCCCATAGGGCGACACCCAAGTTCGGCCTCGACGACCACGACCTGCGGATTGATACTCTGCCACACACACATCACCATTCTTCAATTCAGTAATATGGTCCAGCAAAAAACTGTTGGTGCTTGCTATCTCATCAAAGTAAAAGCAACGGTTATCAATTGATTGCACTAAACGTGAAGCATCAATCAAAGAAATAGGATTCGCTAACTTATAGCCGCGACCTTTGACGCTATAAATTGCCACACCATAGGTTTCTAGCGCATCGATGTGCTTATTCACTGCGGCACGCGAAATCCCAAGTTCAGTGGCTAACTGCTCGCCAGAAACAAATTGCCCGCTAGATAATAAAGCTAATATCTGGCGTTTTCTTCCCCAATGATCAGACATGCAAATCTCCTTCGCCATTAGCCCCGATGATTCTAGGCTCGGCTTCTAGCACAACACCAAATTTATCCTGTACTTGCGCAATAACATGCAGCGCTAGGCGGCAAATATCATGCCCCGTTGCTCCGCCTCGATTCACTAACACTAAGGCTTGCTTGTCATGCACTGCCACATTGCCGAGCACAAAACCTTTCAGTCCCGCTTGCTCAATCAACCAGCCTGCAGCCAATTTCACTGTTGCATCCGCTTGTGCGTAGCCCACTATAGTCGGAAAACGCTGTGCTAAATCTAGATAACAGGCTGCGCTTACAATGGGGTTTTTAAAGAAACTGCCTGCATTGCCGAGCACTGCGGGATCAGGAAGCTTTTCACTTCGTACTTGGCATACGCGCTCAAAAATCTCATGCGCTGTAACGGTTGCAGGATCAAACGATTGCAATGGACCATAGGCCAAACGCGGTTGCCAACGTTTAGCTAAACGCAGCCCAACAGCTGTGACTACAGCGAGATTGCGCAATTTGTCTTTGAAAATAGACTCACGGTAAGCAAATTGACACTCAGATGTACTGATGCGCACAAACTCACCTGAGGGTAAATCAAGATACTCAACCCAATCACACACATCACATAGTTCAACACCATAAGCGCCAATATTCTGAATAGGTGCTGCACCAACCGTCCCAGGAATTAATGCCATATTCTCCAGCCCAAACATACCATGCTCGAGCGTAAACTGAATTAACTCGTGCCAATTCTCACCCGCCTCAACATCGAGATAAAACGCTTCTGTGTCTTCAGATACTTTTATCCCTTTCGATAAAATCCTGACAACTGTGCCGTTAAAGTCCTCCGTAAAGACCAGATTGCTACCGCCACCAAGCACCAACATAGGCAATTGCTGTTGCCATAGTGGCAGACATATCGCCTTAACAGCTTCTTTTGAGTACGCCTCAACAAGATCCGCGCAAGACTGGGCTAAACCAAAGGAATTAAATGATTGAAGGCTATGAGATAGAGACATGTGTTTGTTCAATGACGACAAAAACGTATTGTAACTGCTAAAAGCGAGGATTGCAGCTCATGCTAGAGAAGATGGCAGGATGAAGAACTGAGAGAAAAGCAGGAAAATCAGTCCAATTAACAAATTGCAGACGCAAAAAAGCCAGCTTATTTAGCTGGCTTGGTTACATCTCAATGAGATAATTAGGCGCTTGGCGATGACCTACTCTCACATGGGGGGGAAATCATCGCGCTATCAATACGGAGTATTTAGCCATGATTAAACGCGAAGAAGCTTGTCTTCGTAGCTGGGGAGTCCGCTTAGCGGCGGGCGACCGCCATGGATGGTGGAAGTGTCAATATTGGAGGAACATTTATTGACCGACATCGAGATAAGTTTTCGCGAAGCAAATAAACACAAAAACCCTAGCGGTTTAGGCTAGGGCTTTGGTGTTTAATTGGATGCTTGGCGATGACCTACTCTCACATGGGGAGACCCCACACTACCATCGGCGCGTTTGCGTTTCACTTCTGAGTTCGGGATGGGATCAGGTGGTTCCACAAGGCTATTGTCACCAAGCAAATTCTGTTTATTACCGTGTCCATCRCTGGMYCACGYTAATAATAATTCGGAAAGCTGATTTKCTTTGTTTGAGTTCAAACTTTATCAAGTGTMGATATTCTGTCTAAGGTCCGTAAAACCCATCTGGGTTGTATGGTTAAGCCTCTCGAGTCATTAGTACATGTTAGCTCAACGCCTCACAACGCTTACACACCATGCCTATCAACGTCCTAGTCTCGAACGGCTCTTTAGAGGAATTAAATTCCTAGGGATGACTCATCTTAGGGCTCGCTTCCCGCTTAGATGCTTTCAGCGGTTATCGATTCCGAACGTAGCTACCGGGCAATGCCATTGGCATGACAACCCGAACACCAGCGGTTCG
>NZ_JAKKSC010000053.1:0-16349 GCF_025653705.1 Shewanella sp. SM87 | reverse complement strand
TTACGAGTGACGGACACAGATGGCTTAACGGCTGAGCAGTCCTTTAGCATCACGGTGACAAACGTCAACGATGCGCCGACGATTAGTTCGACGGCGGTGACGGCGGCAACCCAAGATGCGGCGTACAGTTACAACTTAGTGGCCAGCGACTCCGATACTGGCGACAGCTTAACCTTGAGCGCAGTGACCAAACCAAGCTGGTTGAGTTTCAACGCGGCGACGGGTTTACTCAGTGGCACGCCGAGCAATACGGATGTGGGCAGTCACGCTGTCACCTTACGAGTGACGGACACAGATGGCTTAACGGCTGAGCAGTCCTTTAGCATTACAGTGACGAACGTCAACGATGCGCCTGTTGCGACGAGTGCAAGTGTGACCTTAGAGGAAGATAGCTCTGTGATGATCACGTTTACTGGGGGGGATGCAGATAGTGATCCTCTTACCTATGAAGTGGTGAGCCAACCTGAGTCGGGCACTTTGGAGCAGCATGGAACTGTATGGTTATACGCACCGGAGAAAGATTTCAACGGTGCAGATCAGATAAGCTTTATTGCTAAGGATGCTGAACTGAGTTCTGAGCCTGCAACTATCACCATGAATGTCACACCAGTGAATGATGACCCACAAGCTGTAGATGATCATTACACTCTAGCCAGCACCGCGGATGATAAATACACACTACCTGCGCTAGAGAATGATGTTGATGTGGACGGTGATACTTTGACTATCGATGGCGCGGCAGCAGACATAGGTAGTGTGCAGATTACTGCTGATGGACTCATATTTACTGCCCCTGCAGCTTATGTTGGTCCGGTCGCACTTCGTTATACCATTAGTGATGGTCAGAAAGGGCGCGCAAGTGCAAAAGTCAACTTACTGGTAGAAGGTGGGGAGGCTGACAATTTACCTGTTATTACTGTACCTAGTGATGTTGAGGTTAATGCAACAGGCTTGTTCACTCGGGTGGATCTAGGGTTTGCGAAGGCCGTCGATCGTAATGGTCATCCACTGCCCGTTTCTTTGGTCGATAAGCGTTTATTCTTTGCCCCTGGTAGTTATCTTGCTTACTGGCAAGCCGTAGATCGTGATGGTAACAAAGCGACTAAGGCTCAGAAAGTAAAAGTGCATCCATTAATTTCCTTGAGTAAAGATCAAGTCGTGGGAGAGGGCAATGAGGTTGTTGTTAGTATTCACTTAAACGGTGTAGCGCCTGAGTATCCAATATCAGTTCCTTATACGGTTGCAGGTTCCGCGGACAGCAATGATCATGACTTAGTCGATGCGGTAGTGGAGATTACTTCAGGTACATTGGCCCATATTCACTTTAGAACCATAGAGGATGGGGAAGTTGAGGCTGAAGAAGATGTGTTGATCAGCCTAGATCCAAGTTTGAATTTAGGCAGTAAGAAGCAAACACAAGTGTCGATCACTGAGGCTAACATTGCCCCGAGTGTGACTCTTGAGGTGACTCAAGCGGGTGAACGTCAGTTGATCGTGGCACAAAATGGTGGCGAGGTTCATATTCATGCGCAGATTAGCGATGCTAACATGAACGATACTTTGACATCTGTATGGTCGAGTGGCGCGCTGAACTTGCAGTCCGATGATGAGGGGATGTTCTTCTTGCCAACAGAGATCTTGCCGGGCATTTATCCTGTGAGCTTGACTGTGACGGATAGCGGCTTACCCGCGCTGTCTACCACGGAGAAAGTTTATATTGTTGTGCGCCCATCTCTGCCGGCTCTGACTGGGACTGATACCGACGGTGATTTGATCCCTGATAACCAAGAGGGATTTACCGATACAGACCGCGATGGCATTCCAGATTACTTGGATGCAATCAATGAGTGTAACGTGATGCCTGAAGGTGAGTTGCAGCCTGTGTACTTCTTGGCAGAGGGGCAAGCGGGCGTGTGCTTACGCTTAGGTAATATTGCACTGATGCAAGAGCAAAGTGGTATTCAACTATTACCTAATCTGGTTCCTGAAGACAGTATCGCGGCCAATGTGGGGGGGATTTTTGACTTCATTGCTACAGGACTACCGCAACAAGGGCAGAGTTACAGTCTGGTGATACCACAACGTTCGCCAGTTCCTGCCAATGCAGTATATCGTAAGTATCAAGCCCAAAATGGTTGGAAGGATTTTGTGATTGATGCGCGCAATAGTGTCGCCAGTAGTGAAGGCGAGCGTGGTTTCTGCCCTCCTCCTGGAGATAATCGTTGGACTTCTGGATTAACTGAAGGCCATTGGTGTGTGCAGTTAACCATAGAAGATGGTGGGCCCAACGATGACGATGGCGTCGCTAACCGAACCATTGTCGACCCAAGTGGCGTGTCAGTGATACTCAATGGTAACCATTTACCTGTGGCGAACCCAGATACGGCATCTTTACCTTGGAATCAGAGTCTCGATGTCGATGTGCTCGCCAATGATACAGATAGCGATGGTGATGCCTTGACGGTAACACAAGTCACCAGTGAGTTCGGAACCGTAGTTATCTTGGCTAATCAGCAGTTAAGTTACACGCCAGCAACCGATTTCATCGGTACAGATGTGCTGGTGTATAGCATTACCGATGGTAAAGGTGGTACTGCGAGTAGTGAGTTGACTGTGATTGTTAATGGCAATACAGCACCTACGACAGTGAACGATAGTGCTGCCATAGATGACAGAACGAGCTTGTTACTCGATGTGTTGAGTAATGACAGTGATCCCGATGGCAACGTTTTAACCTTAGTCAGCGCAACCGCGCAGCAAGGAACGGTTTCTGTTGAGTCTAATAAACTACGTTATATCCCTAAAACTGGATTTGATGGAGTAGATACTGTGAGTTATCAGATTAGTGATGGATTGGGCGGCGAAGCAACTGGGCAAGCGTTAATCACAGTTAAGGCATACCAAGATGTGGTGATAGATAACAAGTCGGGTGGAGGCAGTATGTCCTTATGGGCATTAGGTTTGATTCTTACAATGGGGTTAATTCGTCGTAAGGAATTACATAAATTAGTCTTGGGCGCTGTGTTGCTCGCAGGCTCCGTTAATCAAGCAAATGCGGCTGATAACTGGTATGTTGAGGGATTTGTCGGGCAAGCTCAGGTTGATAGCAGCAGGCGGGATCTACAGCCACAAGCGGGGACAGGCTTTGTAACATCGGTTGATGATAAAGATACTGCTTTGGGTGTGAGTATCGGTTATCAATGGACTCCCTTTATTGCCACCGAATTAGGCTATGCCGACTTTGGTAATGGGACTGCGAGGATTGAGGGCGCAAGTCTCACCCCTGAGCAATATCATGAGCAGGTCAAAGCCGTGACGCCAGTACTGGCCGATGGTGTCATGCTGGGATTGCGTTTCACTTTACTCCAACATGAAGCTTGGCGGTTCGAAGTACCCATCGGATTGTTTAGGTGGCAAGCAGATATCAGTAGCACTATGGGCAATAGCCGTTTAACTACAGAGCTTGATGGTACAGATTGGTATGCGGGCGTGCGTTTTAGCTATCAATTTACTGAGTCATGGTCTGTAGGTTTGGGGTATCAATATGTGGATATCGAGCCTAATGATTTCCTCAGTTACCAGCTCAATCTACGATATCAATTTTAAGCGTTAGCATATCAAAAGGGGCATTTGCCCCTTTTTACTATCCAATAAAAACATCATATTTGAGAATATTTTGAAGGTGTTCACTTAAGGCTGGGCTTGGTTTGTGATGCATATCGCAAAGGATTTGTGGCTTACCATTAGGAGCATGTAATAAATTCAGGTTGTAGATTAAAGACAGGATAGTAAGATTGTCACTTACCTTATTTAATTTATCGCTTTTTTATCCAGAGGCAGTTATGTCGCAACGGCAGAATAAGCCGGAAATATTGCATACCGAAGTTGTCGCGAGAAGCCGATTATTTCAAATTGAGCAAGTGCATCTTAAGTTCTCCAATGGTGTAGAGCGCCAATATGAGCGCATGAAAGGCGGTAGTCGTGGCGCTGTGATGATAGTGCCTATTCATCAAGGGAAAATGCTACTGGCACGCGAATATGCTGCAGGAACTGATAATTACGAACTCGGTTTCCCAAAAGGTTTGATCGATCCCGGTGAGACAGCAATAGAAGCTGCTAATCGTGAATTACAGGAAGAAATTGGCTTTGGAGCGAATAAGCTCACCTTACTGAAAGAACTCAGCCTAGCTCCGGGTTATTTCTCTAGTAAGATGCAAATTTTTCTTGCAGAAGATCTGTATGAGAGTCGCCTTGAAGGTGATGAGCCCGAGCCAATTGATGTGGTGCCTTGGGCGCTCGCCGATTGGGAAGCCTTGCTCGATGATGTCGATTTTTCTGAATCCCGTAGTGTGAGTGCGTTGTTTTTGGCGCAAAAATATTTATACCTAAACATCCAGAAGATGCAGGGTTTAAAGGGCATTTAACGCACTGAAACTCGTATATTCAGGTAGCTTGGGTATATAACTTAAATAATCTTTTTCCTTTTAAGCGTTCAGAGTTTGCACGCTTGCAAAACATTCGCTCAGCAGGCGATTGGAGTTGTTATGAAGCCAGAAGAGTTGATCGACGAAGTTATTGCGATTGCGACCGATGCAGGGATAACTATCCGTGATATTTATCTCAAAGGTAATTTTGAGCGAGAAATGAAGTCTGACAATACCCCTGTCACTTCCGCAGATTTAGCGGCGAACAAGATCATTTGTGACCGATTAACCGCCTTAACGCCTGATATTCCTGTGTTATCTGAAGAAGCCGCTGACATTCCGTTGAGTGTGCGTGAATCTTGGAAGCGCTATTGGTTGGTGGATCCGCTCGATGGTACGGGGGAGTTTATCGCCGGCAGTGGTGATTTTTCAGTCATTATTGCGCTGGTGGAACACAATCGTCCCGTGATGGGTGTAGTTTATGTGCCGATGACGCAAGTGTGTTATTACGCTATTGCTGGTTTAGGGGCGTACAAGCGCACGGATAAACAAGAAGTGCGTATTAGCAGTCGCCAAATTGAGCACCGTGAAAAGGTATCCCTAAGATTAGCCGTAAGTCGCCGTCAGGACCCTCAATCTGTGTTGACCCTATTCAACCATCCCAAACACTGCGAGTTAGTCGTGATGGGGGGGGCAGCGTTGAAGAGCTGTCTTGTCGCCGAAGGTCGTGCTGATTGTTATGTACGAGTCGGACCAACGGGTGAGTGGGATACGGGAGCCGCGCAAATTATCGTCGAGGAAGCGGGTGGACAGCTGATGGATACTGAGCTGCAACCGTTAACCTACAATGAGCGCGAGAGCTTAGAAAACCCTAACTTCATCGTAGTTGGCGCACCCAACTTAGAGTGGGATAAGATTTTAATAGGTGAATGATTTTCAAATGCAGTCTATACGTCCGGTATTAAAGTCAGAGTTATTCGCAGTTTATCAGCTCGAACAGGCCATTTTTGGTGAGCACAGCTATCCCGATTTTTTCTTCCGTCAGGGATTTGATTGTTGGCCAGAGCAATTTTTAGTGGCCGTGGATGCAGATAATCAGCTACAAGGCTATTTGCTCAGTGCCCAGAGTAGCGATCCTAGCTGCATGTGGATATTATCTGTCGCAGTGAGTGAAAATGCTCGCGGGAAGGGATTCGGCAAGCGTTTGATGCAACAATGTTTAGCCGAGTTGCCCGTGTCAGTTGAGCGGGTGTGTTTAACCGTTGATCCGAGTAACCCTGCCCATGGCTTATATCAGCATTTAGGTTTCATTGATTCAACTTTTGAGGCCGATTATTTTGGCGATGGCGCAGATAGGGTTGTGATAACTTATCGCAGGCCTTAAATCGCGCGCTTATCTTTGAACCAAAGATTATCCCCAAATAAAAATCACCTTTGAATTAAGAATGATTTTTAAATCAAAATAATGGACGGTGTGCTGACTGAGCGCGCCGTTTTTTATGCTCTTTTAGGTGATGTCATCCCACGGATCCAGTTCGGCTTGCTGAGGGAGTCTAATTCGAGTGCCTATCTTTATCCATCATCTTCAATAATATCCTTCATTATTTACCCTCTTCTGTACGTAAAACAAACTTATTTTGAACGTTGTTTTTTATTTTGACTACTGTTAGTCTCTTGCTATTCAACGGGGGATGAGACCTATGGCCAGACGAAAAGAACACAGCCATGATGAAATTCGCGCGATGGCAATACAAGCGGCAACTGAGTTACTGATAGATCAAGGTGCCATAGGGCTCAGCTTACGCAAAGTGGCCAGCCAAATTGGTTATGTCCCTAGTACCTTGATCAATATTTTCGGCAGCTACAACTATTTATTACTGGCGGTTTCTGAGTCAACGCTTAGGACTTTGCACGATCGATTGACGGGTGTTCGTGCGGCCGACAGTTTAGGTAAAATTATTGCAATGGCTTGGGAGTATAGTCAATTCGCCCATGAGCAGCGCCAAGCTTTTAAGCTGGTTTTTGAGCTGCAATTACTCGATTCTGAACCCTTGCCCGAATCGCAAGGGCAATTGATTGCGGGGTTATTTACTCTGATTGAGCGTGAATTGGCGCAACTATTTCCCGAGGTTACGCAGGCGCAGCATCTCAGTATGAGTCGGGTATTATGGGGTGGAATTCATGGGCTGACCTCTCTGTCACTCGATAATAAGCTCTTCGCTGAGTCATTATCACTGCAGGATTTACTCGAGAGTCACGTACAAGCTTATTTACAAGGAATGGGTTACCAGAAGGAACTATCATGCTGCTAACAAAACGTTTTTTACCCTATTTTGCGACTCAGTGCTTAGGCGCATTAAATGACAACATCTATAAAAATGTGTTGCTGTTATTAGTGACTTTTAGCCAAGTGAAAGACCTACCCATAAGCGTCGATATGTTTGTGAACTTGGCGGCTGGGGTGTTTATTTTGCCATTTTTCCTCTTTTCGGCCCATGCGGGTGTTGTCGCCGATAATATGGATAAGGCTAAACTCATTCGCCGATTGAAACTACTCGAAGTCATCATCATGTTTAGCGCCGCGATTGCGATTCTGAGTGAGAGCTACATGATGATGTTATTACTGTTATTTTTAACGGGTAGCCAGTCAGCATACTTCGGTCCGGTTAAATATTCCTTGTTACCCCAAGCGTTGAAAGAGGACGAGTTAGTCACAGGCAACGCTTGGGTTGAGATGGGCACTTTTCTCTCGATTCTGGTGGGCACTTTGAGTGCGGGGATCTTGGTTTCTGATGAAAACGGTACGCTTTGGTCGGCGATTACTGTTGCTGTATTAGCCTTTGCAGGATATTTATCGAGCCGAGCGATTCCTGCATTACCCCCGCAGGGCGTCATCGAAAAAATACGTTTCAGGCCGTTATCGGGCACTTGGCGTAGCATCAAAAAAGCCCGTCAAACGCCTTCAATCTGGATGGCTATCCTCGCTATCAGTTGGTTTTGGTTTTTAGGCGCGACCTATCTGACTCAGTTTCCTAACTTTGCTAAGCTGCATTTGCATTCTGGTGCGACTGTGGTGTCATTATTATTAGGCATGTTTTCCATCGGGATTGCTGTTGGCTCCTTCGTTTGTGAACGTTTCTCCTACGGCCATGTGGAACTCGGTTTACTGCCATTTGGGGTATTGGGATTAACTATCTTTGGTGTCGATTTGCTTTGGGCTATTCCACCTGCGCCAGTGGATGCTGGTTTTGTCTATGGATTAAAGGTCTTTATTGCCGAGTCGCAACATTATCGGGTGATGCTGGATTTCTTTATGATCGGCGTTAGCGGTGGCTTGTTTATCGTCCCCCTGTATGCGTTTATTCAATCTCGTTCGCCTAAGGGCGAATGTGCTCAGGCGATTGCTGCCAATAACATTATGAACTCATTGTTTATGGTGGTTTCGGCACTGTTATCTATGCTGTTGCTGGGCGTTGCAGGTTGGACTATTCCACAGTTATTTCTGCTACTCGCCGTGATGAATGCTGTAGTCGCGCTCTATGTTTATTCACAAGTACCAGAATTTACACAACGATTTATCAGTTACTTACTCAGTCATGTCATGTATCGAGTGACAGTCACAGGCCGAGAGAAAATTCCAAAGGAAGGGGCTGGCATCATAGTCTGTAACCATGTGAGTTATGTGGATGCATTGATTATTATGGGAGCGTCGACACGGCCAATCCGCTTTGTGATGGATAAATCCATCAGCGAAATTCCTCTGTTGAAGTATTTGTTCCGCCATGCAGGTGTGATCCCTATCTGTTCGCCTAAGCAAAGTGAAGAGACCTATAATCGTGCCTTCGAGGCGATTCATGAAGCGCTCGCCAATGACGAGTTGGTATGTATTTTCCCTGAGGGTCGACTCACACCTGACGGTGAACTTGGCGATTTTCGTCCTGGAATTGATAAGATTTTGGCCAGAGATCCAGTGCCAGTCATTCCTATGGCGCTGCACGGATTATGGGGATCTTACTTTAGCCACAAGGGCGGACATGCCTTGGCTAAAATGCCCAAGCGTTTTTGGTCAAGGGTGTCGGTGGATTTAACGGATGCCGTTGATGGTAAGCTTGCGAATAAGGAATCTTTGAGAGTCCAAGTGGCGAGCCTGCTGGGCAAGTCTTAAATTCGTTAAGGCATGAAATAAAGTGAAGTGATAACCGCGGATCTAATGTTCGCGGTTATCTCATTTATGCGTGGGCAATTTATCGAGTTTGATAACTATCCAACCATTCGTGCATCGCTTGATGTGAGCCTTTAAAAAGAACACGTTCGGACTTTTTCTGTAATTGGTATTGATACATAGGATCGTAATACTTGTGCAATAACAGGTTTATCCAGACTAAATGCTGCGAAGTGTCATTCTGGTTAATTTGCTGATCGAGGGCTTGTTGCATCAAATCTTGCAGTTCTTGATGTTGTTTTCCGCCTAGACGTTTGCGAATGCTCACTAAACTCTGTAATAGATATTCACTGAAAGCCGCAAAACCTGCTTCCGGCCCTAGGCGCTCACAGAAGCCGCTATACATTTTATGCACATATTCATAGCGTAAGCGTTCGAGCCTCGCATCATCCGACTCTTCTAGCACTAAAACATTAGCGGCTTGCATGGCATTGTAAAATGTCTGCGGCAGCGCCGAACGCCCAATCAGGAAGCTTTCATCTTCGAGCAGTAAACACGCCGCGCCACTTGTTTGGTGCTGTAGCAAGGTAATGGCGAGTTGATTTTCAAAGTTAATCTGCGTTGGCTGTGGGTCGATATTCTTTCCAAAACTAGAGCCTCTGTGATTAGCTATTCCTTCAAGATCAACCGCTTCTTTACGGTGTAGTAGAAAATCGGTTTTACCGCAGCCCGTCATCCCGCTCAAACTCAATAACGGCTGTTGAGTCGGTGCCGCTTCAATCACGCCAATCAGATATTGGCGCATGGCCTTATAGCCACCCTGAATATAAGGGACTTCTACACCGGCTTCTTTAAGCCATTGTTGCGTGAGTTGCGAGCGTAAGCCGCCGCGAAAGCAATAAAGGTAGGCGTTGGGGTTGGCTTTCACATAGCTAGCCCAAGCCTCGATTCTCTGTTGCTTGATGGGACCATTCACCAGTGAATGACCTAATTCAATCGCGGCTTGCTGACCAAATTGCTTATAACAAGTACCGACTTTTTCCCTTTCACTATCTAGCATCAAGGGCAAGTTGGTCGAGTTGGGAAACGCGCCCCGAGTGAACTCTATGGGCGCTCGCACATCCATCATCGGATGTTGATTGAGAAAGATCTCCCTATATTGCTCTGCGGCTACAATAGCGGTTGGCATCAGCACAACACCACATTCGCTGCAGTGGTCGGTGTTTCCAGTGACCCAATGCAGATTGGGGTTATGTGGTTCGCATCGAGTAGGGCAATTAATTCCGCTTCAGCTGCGGGCGAGACGGCAACTAACAGGCCACCGCTGGTTTGCGGATCGCACAGAATCGCTTTTTGATGCTCGCTGAGCTCGGGGAGATGCTCGCCATAACTATCGTAATTACGGTGAGTTCCGCCAGGAACACAACCTAAGGCCAAATAATCTAAGGCGCGTGGTAACAATGGCACTGCATCAAATTTAAGCTTCGCAGTGAGGTTGGCGCCTTGGCACATTTCGAGTAAGTGTCCCGCCAGTCCAAAACCTGTGACATCGGTCAGGGCATTTACACCGCTAATTTTTGCAATGGTCGCGCCTATAGTATTGAGTTGGCACATGGCATTTACCGCAATGAGACTATCTTCATCGCGGAGTTTTTTCTGTTTTTGCGCTGTGGTTAAAATACCAATGCCGATAGGTTTAGTGAGATATAAACGATCGCCGGCTTTAGCGGTATCATTCTGTTTTAAATCACTTAAGGCAATTTGCCCGGTAACCGCGAGACCAAAAATAGGTTCGGGTGCGTCTATGCTATGACCACCGGCTAGCATGATCCCCGCTTCCATGCAGGCTTGTCTGCCGCCATCGACCACTTGCTGTGCGATTTCTGCGGGTAGTTTATTGATTGGCCAACCTAAAATTGCAATCGCCATAATAGGCGTGCCGCCCATGGCATAAATATCGCTGATCGCATTGGTCGCTGCGATACGACCGAAGGTGAATGGATCGTCAACAATTGGCATAAAAAAATCGGTAGTGCTAATGATGCCTATGTCATCATTGAGTTTGTACACTGCAGCATCGTCGCGGCTCTGATTGCCAACCAGCAAATTTGGATCGGTAAATACAGGTAATTGCGAGGCTAAGATAGTGCTGAGCACTTTAGGGGATATTTTGCAGCCACAACCTGCGCCATGACTATATTCTGTTAGCTTGATTGATTCTGGGAGTGTAACTGGGGAATCTGACATGATCTCAACAGCCTATTTAAGTGATTAAGGCATCATCATAATCAGATACGGCCACCATGCAAGGTGGCCGTATGACTTTCGGGCAGAATTGTGGCTTAGCTATAAGTTGCGGTCAGGCTGCGCCAATGTTTTTGCTGGACTAAGAAACGCGCCTTTAGCTCTTCAACTTGTTGCAATAGTTGCTGATCGACAAGTTGTTTACGCTTGGCCTCAAGCAAGGTTTTCTGTGCTTGATAGTAATCCATTAAGTGTAGCTTTAATAACTCATACTCTGCTTGGATTTTTTCAATAATTTCATCGGCATTAGGCAGGTTATTAACCTTCCGCTTGGTACGTAATAACTGCATCTGTAAGCGTGCGCTCTCGATACGTTCCTGTGGACTCGTACGCAAATCCTTAGCTAATCCCAACCAAGATAATGACTTAATCAACCATTTGGTTGGATCGTAGTGCCACCATTTAATGCCATTACGATAATCATTTTCGAAAATATGATGGAAATTATGATAACCCTCACCGTAGGTCAACATGGCCAAGAAGCCATTATCGCGGGCGGTATTCTTATCGGTATAAGGCTGACTGCCCCACACGTGGGCTAAAGAGTTGATAAAGAAAGTGCAGTGATGCACCACCACTAAACGCAGTAAACCCGCCATCAATAACATAGACAGCACGTCACCATTGAGCCAACCAAGCAGTGCAGGCAGCCCAATGTTCATTAGCAACACGAGTGCGAGGTAATGTTTGTGTTGCCACATGACAATACGGTCATTTTGCAGATCACGCACATTTTGATAATCGTGATAGCGTTGCGACTGATACTCACGCAGCATCCAACCGATATGGCTGTACCAGAATCCCATTTTGGCAGAGTACGGGTCTTTGTCGTTATCATCTACGTGTTTGTGGTGAACTCTGTGATCAGATGCCCAGTGCAATGCACTGTTTTGTAATGCTAAAGCACCACCAAGGGCATATATAAAACGCACTGCCGGATGGGCTTTATAGGCCTTGTGTGACCAGAGTCTGTGATAACCAGCGGTGATCGACAAACCACTGGCAAAGGCTAAAACAATAAAAGCGATCCATTCACTGGCACCATAGCCATGAACAATACCGCGCCATGGAACTAAAATTACCGCACTGAGGAAAGTGGTGGCAAACAGACTGACATTAAGCCAGATGATAGGGGGTTTTTTCATTATAGGTTTCCAAAATTCGCTTTTGAGCGTACATCTGTAAGCTAATTTAGCTTAGCTATATTGTTTGGTCAAGGACGATGGGGCTGTGTTTAATGCCTAAAAGCGGTATTATCGCGTTATTACATTCAGTTAGCGGATTTAAGAATGGGTATTCGAGCACAGCAAAAAGAGAAAACTCGCAGAGCTTTAGTCGATGCGGCCTTTAATCAGCTAAGTGCTGAGCGCAGTTTCTCAAGTCTGAGTTTACGAGAAGTTGCTCGGGAAGCTAATATCGCGCCGACATCTTTTTATCGCCATTTTAAAGATATGAACGAACTCGGTCTCACTATGGTGGACGAGGGCGGGTTAACCCTAAGGCAGATGATGCGTAAAGGCCGTCAGCGAGCTGAAGTGGGTGGCAGTGTGATCCGTATTTCCGTTGATACCTTTATGGAAGTGCTTGATTCTAATCCAAACGTATTCCGTATTTTATTGCATGAACGCTCTGGAACCTCGGCTGCATTCCGTGCGGCAGTTGCCCGCGAAATTGAGCATTTTATTTCTGAATTGGCTCATTATACCGAAGCCAAAGCGGGTCGAACCCCCTTGCTAGCCCGTGCACAGGCTGAAGCGTTAGTGACACTGGTGTTTAATGCCGGCGCTTCAGCATTAGATATGAAACGGGCTGACCGTAAAATTCTTGCCGATCAATTAGTCATGCAATTGCGCATGGTCGCCAAAGGCGCCGAGGCTTTGCAGCATAAGGTTGAACACCGCTAATCTGAGTGAGATGCAGATTCACTAAAATAATGGAGCCTAAGGCTCCATTATTTTTAGCGAATTTACGTTTAAGTGTTATGCAGTCGAGCTCAGTGTATCTGAAGTGATTAACGACGCTCGAGTAGTACACCCGTTTCCATGTGATCTGTATAAGGGAACTGATCAAACAAGGCAAAGCGGGTCACCTTATGGGTTTCGTTCAGTTGTTGCAGGTTATCTTTTAAGGTTTCTGGGTTGCAGGATATATACAAAATCCGCTCATAACCTTGGACTAACGCCAGCGTATCAGGATCAATCCCCGCGCGTGGTGGGTCGACAAAAATGGTGTTGCAAACATAGCTGTCAAGATCGATACCTTCTAAACGTCTAAAGCTGCGTTTCTTCGCCATGGCATCGCTAAAGTCTTCGGCTGACATACGAATAATCTGCAGATTACCAATACCATTCACTTCGATATTGTATTGTGCCGCATCGACTGAAGGCTTAGCGAGTTCGGTGGCTAATACGCGATTAAAGTTTTGCGCCAGTGCGATAGAAAAGTTGCCATTACCACAGTAGAGCTCGAGTAAATCCCCCTTACTGTTTTGAGTCGCATCGATAGCCCACTCCAGCATTTTTACGGAAACTTTGGCATTGGGTTGAGTAAAGCTGTTTTCGATTTGCTTATATAAGAAGGTTTTATCATTTACTTGTAATGACTCAACCACAAAGTCTTTATCTAAATCGATTTTTTGCTTACGGGCACGGCCGATGATGTTGACGTTAAACTGGCTACTTAACTTGGCTTTCAGTGCAGTCGCATCGGCGCGCCATTGGTCATCAAGCTGCCTGTGATATAGCAAAGACACTAAGATCTCGCCGCTTAAAGTCGACAAAAAATCCACTTGGAACAGTTTGTGCCTTAGACTCGGATTCGGTTTCAGCTCGGCGATTAAGGCAGACATCATTTGATTGATGAGCACGCTAGCTGGTAAGTATTGATCGCAACGTACCTTCTCATTCAATACTTTATCGAACATGTAATAGTATAAGTCTTCACCATCATGCCACATGCGGAATTCGGCGCGCATACGGTAGTTAGCTGGCTCTGAGGCAAAAACTTCAACACTCGGTGTTTCAAATTGGGCAAAGGCTTGTTCTAGCTTGATACGCTTGTGTTCTAACTGCGCATCATAAGTCTGAGGGTCCATTGCTGCTAAGTTCATTGTTTGATTCACCGTTGCTGTAAATTGGGGCGCAAATATTATACTAGGTGACACGAATGTCCAGTATCTTGCTTTTGCGGTTTTCGCAAAGCTATGGGAAAATCCGCGTACTTGAATGTGGTTCTATGGTATTTGGCTGGATTCCGTCGGTAAAGCAGCCATCGAATCGTTAATGCGTCCAATCTGTATAGTTTATTTATATATCCGAAACTGGAGATTCGCTTGTCGCGACCTATATTAGTGTTTGATTCTGGGATTGGTGGTCTATCTGTACTGGCTGAAATCCGCAAGAGTTTGCCCCATAGCGACTATTGCTATCTTTTCGACAACGCTAGGTTGCCCTATGGGGAGCTGGAAGAGCAGGTATTAATTTCTGGCTGTGTCGAATTAGTATGCGATCTAGTGGCTCGTACCAATGCAATGATAGTGGTCGTTGCCTGCAATACTGCAAGTACTGTTGTGTTACCGGCATTACGTGCACATCTTTCAGTCCCTGTCGTAGGTGTTGTCCCCGCCATTAAACCCGCCGCTCTAATGTCTAAGAGTAAACGTATTGGACTCTTGGCTACACCAGGCACAGTTAAGCGTCATTATACCCATGAACTCATCAGCCAATTTGCTGATGATTGCCATGTCGAACTCTTTGGTTGCTCTGAATTAGTGATGATGGCAGAACAAAAAGTGGCGACTGGAATGTTGGATATGCATAGATTGGCACAGTTACTCGCACCAGTCGTTGCCGCACAATTGGATGTTCTCGTACTAGGTTGCACTCATTTCCCTATGATCAAAGCTGAATTACAACAAGTTCTCGGTGCGGGCGTAAAACTAATGGATTCTGGCGCTGCTATTGCTAAGCGAGTTGTCACTCTTTTAACGCAACAGAATCTTATTGTGGAAGAGCACAGAGTAACAGATGAGAGAGAAGCTGTAAGGGAGTCAGTTATGCAAGCTTTCTATACTAAGGTGGGAATCAGCGAAGGGTTAACAACAACATTAATTGATTGTGGCTTTTCAACTATCGAACGAATCACCACAACCAACTAAATTACAAAATAAAGCAAAACAGTTTAAGCGGTAATGCTACTCGTCTGTCCCTGTACGGTCGGCAGCTTCCGAATCTTGTGTTTTTGCTTCTCTTACTTTTAAGGTTCTTTCTTGGAAACTATAGTCATTCAGTTTAACCATGGCTTTCTGAGCGCCTGATTCTGACATTTCCACAAAACCAAAACCTTTACGACGACCCGTCTTACGATCTCTGACTAAACGCACAGAGTTTACTGGACCAAATTCGCCAAATAATACTTTTACTTCACCCTCATGAACACGATAAGGCAGGTTACCTACATATAAGGTCATAGTAGGGCCAACATATTGTTCTTCTGAAGCATGAGATGATGAAGTCTCTGGAACAAATTTAAAAACAAGACTTGCAATGATAGCGCCAGCGACAAAAGCAATAGCTGATAATGGCGTTGCGAACTGAGATAGTGCTACTGCGCCAATAATGGCGACAATCAAGACAATAAGAAATGACTTTTGCATAAGAATGCTCTCTGATGAATGGGAAATTGATAAATAACTGTTAACAGCAAGTATATGGTAATGAATTATTTACTTTTACACTAGACCATTGCTGAAATATTGAGCGTGAATTATCAATTATTAGATAAAAAACCTTACTTATCTCCGATAAATAGAGCTTATAAGCTAAAAAATGGTCATAACGTTTAAAATATCGACGTGCGATTCAATGATCGATAAAAAGCCCTTGCGGACTTTCTCAATCTCCCTATAATGCGCATCCACTGACACGGCAGACAGCGTAACGCAAGTTAAGCAAAGAAAGCCATGCAGTTCATCGGTTAGCAAGCTAAACGATGAGTGTTGAGAAAGTTGAAAAAACTACTTGACGCACTAACGGGAATGCGTAGAATACGCAGCCCTGACCCGCTGAAAACTCAGTGTGTGGTCAACGCTCTTTAACAATTTATCAAGCAAATCTGTGTGGACACTCACAGGTGTTGAGTTAATCGAAACTGCTTAACCTTCGGGTTGGCAGTCAAAAATTTAAATCAATGTAACAATGAGTGTTCATAGCAATATGTACAGTTTGTTTCTTTAGTTAGAAACAAAAAATCAGAATTCATTGAGCCGCTGAAGTCGCAAGACGGAAGCAACAAAACTTTAATTGAAGAGTTTGATCATGGCTCAGATTGAACGCTGGCGGCAGGCCTAACACATGCAAGTCGAGCGGCAGCACAAGGGAGTTTACTCCTGAGGTGGCGAGCGGCGGACGGGTGAGTAATGCCTAGGGATCTGCCCAGTCGAGGGGGATAACAGTTGGAAA
>NZ_JAKKSC010000052.1:0-17285 GCF_025653705.1 Shewanella sp. SM87 | reverse complement strand
TTAGGTAAATCTCGCCAAGGGATACCTGTTCTAAGGCGGTAAAGAATACCTTCGAATGTTTGTCTATGTTCAGGTTTGTCATAAACACGGCCTGTGCTTTTCATTAAATGAAATAGCTTTTCCCAGCGTGCATCGGTTAGCATAAGTCTTGGCATGGCTTGAGGTTATGGTTACTTTTGGCGAAGCAAATTATAACGTCTTGCCATGCTGTCTAAAAATTACTCTCGAAAGATCAACAGACCCTAGTACGGATCATCTGACGAATCGCCTCAACATAGGCGTGCCCACGCTCCGAATATCGGTCTAACGTCCCTGCGAGTGCAGAGCCTGTCACAGCTTGATTAGCTTGTCTTGATTGGGCACGAAAATCTCGCATCTTCTGATAAGCATTATGGGTATTCAAATTCAACAAATACCCTTCCACCGAAGCAAATGGTGTATCGAATCGTGCTAAACCATAATTGCCTAAACCTTGGCGCTTTTGCCTAGGTTCCATACCATTACCCTTGAAATCCCACTGCCCAAATAATGCATTACCTTCACGGGCAAATCGCGATGTGCCCCAACCGCTTTCTTTTGCCGCTTGAGCTAACACTAACGATGGTGGCAGGATATCCACCCTTTCAAGTAGCATTTGTCTTTGGGCTTCTAACAGCGGTTTATCTTCACTGCTTATTACTTTGTACTTTACCCCTAAGGCTAATAACGCAATATCATCAAGGGGGGCAGACATAATGACCTGTCTTTCTTGTAAAATTTTCTCATTCGCCAATAAGACTAAAGGGGCAATCATTCTAAGAAACACCATTTTCTTTTGCTTCACCGGGAGTTGGCTTGACACTGAACTCCAGCCCTCTCCCACGGCATCAAAGGTCAATCTAGGGACCGATTTATTACCATCACGAAAACTTTCTGGCGTGTAATCAAGCGAGTCAAACAAGCCCATGAGTTCATCGAGAGAACTGATATTCAGACTCAGTTGTTTAGTCTCTGGATTGTCGAAGGATGACTGCTCAAGTATTTTGGGGGATGAGAAATGTTCAGCAACCGTTGGATTTGCAACAGCACCTTGATTCGCTTGCACCAAGGAAGTCGTCATCAGTTTTGGCAAACTCTGCATATGATGCAGAGCACTCTGACTGGCAACTAAAGGATTGGAAGCCGTCCGTGACTGAAAATCAAGAGCATCAACTGGCAGCCTATTTGAAATCAGCTTAGTCGCTAGCGTTTCTTGCACATACACCGAAGAGCATAAAACAGACAAAGCAATGAGTGCGAGCATAGTAACGGGAAGCTTAAACTTTATAAACATGGTATCTCTTTAACTGAGGTAAAACGGTAGCAATGGGATTAGCCAATACATCGGGGGCGTAAGGTAACAGTAAAAACCTGACAGTTTGCTTAATAGATATACAAAATGACCTATTACGATCATTTTATTAAGGAGAATAGGACGAACGCCTTCTTGGCCGCCTCTTGACCCAATGTCAGCAATTAAATCCAACACCTTGATTTATTTAAACTCAATATGAAAATAGCGAGTGTTCACTCGCCAATAGAGATTGGCGAAATAAAATCAACTTATTCCAGTGCCAGCAAAACGAGGTAATGCCTCTTCAAGATAGGCGACGCAGGTGCGAAGTTTGGCAGACGTTTCTAATCGTGAGGCATAAATTACATGAATTTCAGCGGATTGATGATACTCGGGGAGTACTCTGACTAATGTGCCACTTAAGAAATCTTGCTGTAAATCCCAGATGGAGCGCAACATAATACCGTGGCCTTTAAGACACCACTGCTTAGCGACTGTGCCATTGTTGGTCATCAAGGAAGCCGCTAAATCAACCGAGGCTATGCCAGCCGCACTTTCCAATCGCCACACTCTATGGTTTTGATCGCGCTCGCGGATCCCTATGCACTTATGCTCGGCTAATGCCGCGAGATTGTTTGGCATGCCATGCGTGTCGATATAGGTCGGCGATGCCGCCAATACCCGATAATTACTCGCAAGACGCTTAGCTATCATTTGCGGTGGCAATTCGCCACCGACACGGATCTCCAGATCAAAACCTTCAGAGACCAGATCGACCGGACGGTCGAGCAACTCTAAATCAACTTCTAATTCGGGATAGTGGAACACGAGGTCTGAAATAATCGGCGCAATACAGTGGCTGCCAAATCCTGTGCTAGTTGCAATACGTAATCGCCCCCGTGGCACTTGCTGCTCTAAGCTAATTTCAAGGCTCATTTGCTCCATGGTATCGAGCAAACGTTCCGACCATTCCAAGGCAATCTTGCCCTCTAAGGTGAGGCTGACACTTCTGGCAGAGCGCAGAAACAAACGCACTCCGAGCGCTTTTTCTAATAGGCCAATGCGTTTACTCACATACGCTGGAGAAAAAGATAATTGCTCCGCAGCGGCTGTAAATCCCCCGCTTGTAGCGGCGATAACAAAGACCCGTAAATCTTCAAGTGGCGGCAGTTGGCTCACGATTCGTAATCCTTAACAAAACATTTAGCCTATTCATACACGATACGAATATGGAATAACATACTAAAAACGCAGAATCCCCTATTGGAGTCGAAGATGTCTAAGGTAAAAATCGCCGTAATTGCTGGAGATGGCATAGGTACAGAAGTGATCCCCGAAGGGATACGCACACTCGAAGCCACAGGAAAAATCTTAGGTGTGACGTTTGAGTGGGCCTACTTCGACTGGTCCTGTGAAACCTACCATAAAACCGGTCGCATGATGCCAGAGGATGGACTTGAGCAACTAAAATCCTTTGATGCCATCTACTTAGGCGCTGTTGGATTTCCAGGAGTTCCCGACCATATTTCACTCTGGGGATTGCTACTACCGATCCGCAGAGCCTTTGAGCAATATGTGAACCTTAGGCCTATTCGGTTATTTGAAGGCGTGCCCTGCCCACTCGCGGGCAAAAAGCCCGGCGATATCGATTTTTATGTAGTACGTGAAAACGTGGAAGGCGAATATTCCGCCGTCGGCGGCATTCAATATGAAGGCACTGAACATGAGATTGTCTCCCAGCAGAGCATTTTTACCCGTCGTGGCACAGACCGCATCTTAAAATATGCCTTCGATTTAGCCCAAAGCCGCAAAGCAAAGCACTTAACCTCGGCGACCAAATCCAATGGCATATTTCACTCTATGCCCTATTGGGATAGTCGCGTCGTGGAAATGGCAAAACAGTATCCCAATGTTAAGGTCGACCAATATCATATCGATATTCTGACGGCAAATTTCGTGCTGAAACCCGAGCATTTTGACGTGGTTGTTGGCTCAAATTTGTTTGGCGATATCCTGTCTGATCTTGGCCCTGCGTGCACTGGCACTATCGCCATTGCCCCTTCGGCGAACATCAATCCAAGCAAGGAATTTCCGTCGATGTTTGAGCCGGTACATGGTTCGGCGCCGGATATTGCAGGCCAAGGTATTGCCAATCCTTTAGGGACAATTTGGGCAGGCGCTATGATGATGCAACATTTAGGTTATGGCGCAATGCACGACCTGATACTCAGCGCGATAGAAAAAGTATTGAAAGATAAGCAATCTTTAACCCGCGATATGGGCGGAACGGCAAATACTTGGGAACTGACCGATGCGGTGATCGCTGCGATTAGTCGCAATTAAAACGTGCACTAAAACCTAATGCTAAAAGCCCTTTAGCATTAGGATTGAAAGGGGCTTAGACTATCAAGCACCTGATAATAAACGCATTAATAAGCTGACCAGTTAATACGCTAATTAAAGACCCCTCCTTACAGCGGCATTCTGTACTCAATGACTCCCGGTTTTTCACCAATCCAGTTATAGAGTTTTTGCGCGGTTAAATTTGTTTCCTGTGTATGCCAGTACAGGCGCGCACACTTGTGTTCAATGGCCGCTTGCTTTACATACTCAATCAATTGTTTTCCAACATGTTGGCCCCTTGCCGTTGGGGCAACAAACAAGTCTTCAAGATAACAATAATCCGTTTCGGCCCAAGTAGAACGATGAAAAACATAGTGCACAAAACCGAGTAAGTTTTGGCCCTCTCTTGCGACGGCGCAATAAATAGGTTCTTGGTCATCGAAGAATCGGCGCCACGTGGCTTGGGTAGTCGCTTCCGATAACGCCACTTTGTAAAAAGTCTGGTAATCACGCCAGTGTGGTAACCAGAGTGAATAGTCCGTTTCTTTAACCATATCAATGGTTACTGTTAGTGATTGGCTGGACATTAGCGCACTCCTTGAAATTAAGTAAATGGTCTCAGTTTTACTGAAGCAAGATTCTAGATTCAATTGTGGTACCGCATAAGGTACACTTTTTGTATTTTTTACAGTACCAGTTAGCAAATGAAAAAACCTCAATCCAATTTCCCTCACTTGCAACTCAAAGATGGCATCCTCAAAGATCAGCTTTATCATGCGTTTAGAGAGGCCATTCTTGATGGACGTTTACACCCGAGAATGAAGCTCCCATCCAGCAGAGCCTTGTCGGAAACCATGCAGATTTCACGTAATTCAGTACTGCAAGGGTTTGAGCGCCTGATTGATGAAGGCTATCTGCTGACTAAACCGGGATCGGGCACTTATGTGTCAGATACCATTCCCGATGAATTGATCGATATTCCAAACCGTGCCAGAGAAAGCGCTCAAGCCACTGATTCCAAATTAGAAATTAATCCACAGTTAATAGAAATGGCGCGACTGAAAGCGAAGGGAAATACGGACCACAGCCATAGCATGTTGAATATTGGCGTCGGATGTGTCGATCTTTTCCCGCACCAACTTTGGGGGCGGCTGTTAGGCCGAGTTTGGCGGCAATCCCGTAAAACCTTAGGTAAATCAAACCATAGCGCGGGGTATTTGCCGCTGCGTGAGGCGATAAGTGACTATGCGCGTTCGACCCGCGGCCTCAATTGCACACCTGAGCAGATCATCATAGTCAATGGAACTCAGCAGGCCATTAACCTCACAGCGCAGGTACTACTCCAACAGGGAGATGAAGTCTGGCTTGATGAACCTGGATATGACGGGGCTTTAGGCGCTTTTCTCTCGCAAACTATGCGAGTTCGTCCTGTGAGTGTTGATGATGAGGGCACAAATATTGCCGATGCGATCCAGCGGTGGCCCGCAGTGAAACTGGCTTTTACCGCGCCCTCACACCAATTCCCCCTCGGCGGTATGCTAAGTCTGCCACGACGATTGGCCTTACTCGATTGGGCCGCTGAGCAAAGTAAATGGATTTTAGAAGATGACTATAATAGCGAGTTTCGTTATAGCGCCCGTCCGATACAGGCATTACAGGGGCTCGATAAACATCAAAGGGTGATCTACGCTGGCACCTTTTCCAAGATGCTGCTGCCCGAATTGCGCCTCGGCTTTTTAGTGGTGCCCCCTAAACTGATACAGGCTTTCCAGTTGGCAAAGCATTACGCCGATACGCACACGGCTCACCTAGAGCAAGCAACATTAGCGTTGTTTATCGCCGAAGGACATTATGCGCGGCATGTTCGCCGAGTGCGAAAAGCCTGCTTAGCACGCCAAACAGCGCTAATCGCGGCAATTGAGCAGTATCTGCCCGACAAATTGTCCGTTCAAACCTCAGACTCAGGTATTCACCTCGTGTGTTGGCTGAAGGGCGACTTGACCGAAGAGGAAGTGATCAACAAATGCCGCCAAATACGTTTGGGGGCACAGCCTTTGTCTCGATATTGCCAAGCCCCCTATCCAAGGCAAGCTATCTTACTGGGCTATGCCGCTCATACGCCTGATGATCTGCGGGAAAGTATCAAAAAACTGGCGCAGATCCTTTAATATCCAAGCTTAAAAAGCCTGAAAGAAAATCCCGAAAGCACTGAAGATGGCAACAAACCATGTGAGGGATCTTAAGGTGCCTTTGTTGGCAAGATAGAGGATGTGATACACAAAGCGGGCGCCTACATGGACGATTGCGAGCCACTCAGTGGTGGGATTCACTTTGCCCGTGGCAATCACCACTAATACGGCTAGGCCAAACACCAGCAATGATTCAAAGGCATTTTGATGTCCCGCTAAAGCGCGAGCGCCAAAACCGGTTAGCTGTGCTTGCTGAGCACGGGGATGATTATTATCGTAACCACCCGTCTTTGCCATAGCCCAAGCCACTGGACCTTTCGCAAGATATGGCAATAACATGGCGACAAATAAGCAAATAAGTAAGGTATTCATGGGGTAATCTTCCTTTGATTGTTGTTTTAAGTTCTACTGTTTGAGTTCTACAGCTACAAGTGCCTAAGCTACAAGTGTATTGGTTAGCGGCGTTATTTCACCATATACATGCCTTCACTTGCGGGACTACTAAATTTAAAGCCAAACTTTTCATAGAGTTCAGGCACATCCGCCATCAGGGTAATATACGCGCCCTCAAAAGCCTCACGCTCTAGATAAGCCATGATGTGCTGCATAATAAGCCGCCCTAATCCCTTACCTTGATGCTCAGGATCCACTGCAATATCAACAATTTCGAAGTTGAGCGCGCCGTCACCAACCACACGCCCCATACCCACAGTCTGCTCAGCGAGCTTTATTTGCACGCCATATAAACTCCTTGGCAAGGCCTTAATGGCACCCTCCAATGGTCTAGGGCTTAAGCCTGAAATCTGTCGTAGGCGAACAAAATCATTGGCAGAAGCAACGCCTTCAAGCACTTGGTACATGATATTTCCTATTGTTTTATTCAGTCACTTGCTTTCAGTCACTTGGCTTTCAACTATTTAGCTTTCAATCACCTCAAGAACAAAGCCTTCATCCAGAGTCGGCGGCTGAAAATAACCGCTCACATGCCAGAACATAGCCTCAGTATCGAACATGGCGCGCTCAGGGTGGCTTTGTCTGCGTTTATCGAGTTGACTCAAACAAAGCGCATCACTGTGATTAAGATAAATAAGTTTATGGGCGGCGCAATCAGTAAAAATGCTTCGAAACCACAGGCGCTGATTGATAGTATTCGCGGGAAAGTCCATGACCACAGAAACACCCGAACAGAGCAGTTCCTGCACATGCTTTTTAAGCAAAGGCTTAAGGCGAGCGGAATAGTTCAAGTAAGTATCAAAATCTTTAATTTCATCGGGATATAGCGCCGCCAGCCATGCGTCTTCCGAGATTAAAATACAGTTTTCGGCCTCAGCAAGTTGTCGCGATAAGGTTGATTTACCTGCGCCCATTTTGCCACAAAAGAATATTAACGTACCTTTACTGACCAATTGTCCTAACGCATTCTGCTGTGTCATCTTCACTCCTTGATTACTGGTCTTTTATCTCAGCCGACGATTTCACTCGCTATGACACCAATGAACAACAGTACAGAGCATCACATAAAGCATGAACACCGAGCAAGACTTGGGACGAGTTTAAGGTAATAAAATCCCATTACATTAATGACTATCCTGTGTTTAGACAGCAGACGTTTACCGCTATTTACGCATTCCACCGTTAGCTTTTTTTGAGATCTGACATCTCTTCGCCCGCTTAGATCGCCTCGCTCTCTGAGCCCTATCCTTTCCTTAAACCAGAGACAAACCAAAGCATTTAACTCGAATAATAAAACAATAAACCACATTATTAATCTAACAATTAAGCACTAAAGTAGTAATTTACGCTTAGCAATAAAAACATTACCACCATTCATGCTATGACATTAATTTAGGCGTATGCTAGGGTAAGAATAAAAGGATAACCGTCATAAGTGCAAAGGAGGCTCTATGAGCACTGTCGTTCCACGTACCGTCACTTCCCCTAAAAAATTCATTATCGGCAAGGGCCTATTAGCTCAAATGCATGATTATGTTAAGGACTTTGGTGACAATGCTTTTATCATCTGCGATGAATTTATCCTCAGCCGCGTGAAGAATGAAGCGGTCGCTGGGCTAGATCAAAATGGGATCAGCAGCCACCTCGAAAAATTCAACTATGAGTGCAGCGAAGCCGAGATAAAGCGCTTAGGCGCGCTGGCAGAACAGCATCATACCAACGTTATTGTTGGAGTTGGCGGTGGAAAAACCTTAGATGCCGCCAAAGCCGTCGCCTTCTATCAAAAACGGCCTGTCATCTTGTACCCCACAATTGCCTCAACCGATGCGCCTTGTACTGCACTTGCAGTAATCTACTCCGAAACAGGTGAGTTTGAACGCTATCTGTTTCTGCCACAGAACCCAGATGCTGTCGTTGCCGACACTGCTATTATCGCCGCGGCTCCGGCCCGATTTTTTGCGGCAGGCATAGGCGATGCACTGGCAACCTATTTTGAAGCTCGTGCCTGCTATCAATCGGATGGCGTCAACCTAGTCCTGAAAAAGCCTTCCCGCACAGGGCTGGGATTGGCCCAACTTTGCTATCAGTTACTGACTGAAAATGTTGAAGCTGCTATGGACGCCGTTAAAAACAAAATAGTCACACCTGCGCTAGAGCAAACCATTGAAGCCACCATCTATCTCAGTGGTGTTGGTGCAGAAGCAGGCGGGTTAGCCGCCGCCCATGCCGTAAACAATGGTATGTCAGCGGTGGCAGACTTACATAAAGCTCAGCACGGCGAGAAAGTCGTCTTTGGGCTGCTAACTCAGCTCGTGCTCGAAAATGCCCCAAAAACCGAAATCGATAACGTTATCCGCATCATCAAAACAGCGGGACTACCGCTCACTCTCGCAGATTTAGGGCTGAAAACCTTTATCGAGACCGAATGGCGCAAAGTGGCTGAGATAGCCTGTGCTGAGGGGGATACTATGGGCAATATGCCGATGAAATTAACCGCAGATGATGTCTATCAAGCCATGATAGCCGCCAATGCCATGGCTGAACGCTATAAAACAGCTGAAGCTTGTTAACCGTAACAATATGACGTGTACACCTTAGGCAGCAACCATCTGATTTTATTAATTAATACTACTGAAATAGTTCCTGCTACCACACGAGTTTACCGTTCATCCTAGGCTTCCTTGCCACATATCAATGGCAAGGAAGTCCACAACAAACAAGACATTTCCACCCTCGATGCCAAAGCTGGCATTTACGCTCTATTTGTTAAACGCTTGGAGGCACATATGGCTTATGCAACAACCAATCCCTTTACAGGAAAGCTCATTAAAGAATTTCCAAATGCGACAGATACCGAAGTCACACAGGCGATAGAATCCGCCCATCAGGCATTTTTAAGCTGGCGAACCACTCCCTTTGCCGACAAGGCCGCAATACTGTCTAAGGCAGCGAAGATCCTCAGAGACAATAAATCCAAATACGCCAATCTACTGACCTTAGAAATGGGCAAAGTAACAGCAGAAGCCGAAGCTGAAGTAGAACTGTCGGCGCAAATTTTCGAATACTACGCCGAACATGCCGAGCGACTGCTGGCACCGCAAAAACTGCCGGTTGCCGATCCCGCCGAAGGTGAAGCGATACTGGTTAACGAACCGCTGGGCGTATTATTGGCTATCGAACCTTGGAACTTTCCCTACTACCAAATTGCGCGCATCTTAGCGCCGCAGCTTGCCGCCGGAAATACCTTACTACTCAAACATGCATCCAACGTGCCCCAGTGCGCAGCGGCCTTTGAAGGCTTAATGCGCGATGCCGGACTGCCCTCAGGTGCATTCCAAAATCTGTATGCCACCCGAGAGCAGATAGAAAAGATCATCAATTCGCCCAAAGTGCATGGTGTTGCGCTCACGGGATCAGAAGATGCGGGATCGATCATTGCCGCTCTGGCGGGTAAGGCACTGAAAAAGTCCACCCTAGAACTGGGTGGCGCAGATGCCTTTATCGTACTTGAAGATGCCGATCTACCTAAAACCATCGACTGGGCTGTGTTTGGCCGTCACTGGAACGCGGGACAGGTCTGTACATCATCTAAGCGGATGATCTTAGTTGAAACCATTTACGATGAATTTATGAAGGGCTATATCAAGGGGATTGAAGCGCTAAAAGCCGGCGATCCTATGGACTCGGCCACTACGCTAGCGCCGCTCTCTTCCCAAGGTGCTGCCGATGAGTTGAAGCAGAAGATCCGTGATGCCGTAAAACACGGCGCAACCGCGACCGAAGTGGGGCCAAAAGTGCCGCAGCAAGGCGCCTTTGTGCAGCCAACAATACTGACAAACCTGACGCCAGATAACCCAGCCTACTATTGGGAATTCTTCGGCCCAGTGTCCAGTATCCACAGGGTGAAAGATGAGCAAGCGGCAATTGCCATCGCCAATGACTCGCCCTTTGGATTGGGTGGCTCAGTGTTTACCGCCGATACCCAGCGCGGGCTGGCGGTCGCTAAGCAGGTTTCCACAGGCATGATGTTTGTCAATCATCCAACTATGGTCAAGGCCGACTTACCCTTTGGTGGCGTACGCCGCTCAGGTTATGGCCGCGAGTTGATTGATTTAGGATTGAAAGAGTTTGTAAACCACAAGCTGATTAATGTGGTCGACATCAACGCGCCTTTCTAAACGCTTAGAAAATAGCAACATCTGACTAAACGCCTGACGGAATAATCTGTCAGGCGTTTTATTTAACGTGCTTTATCCAAGGCATCACATAAGGCTTGAACGCCAAGTAAAGCTCTGGGCGTCGCGCGGTGTAATAAATCGGCATTGAGTTGATAAATATGCTGTTTCTTCACGGCAGGAATTTCTGGCCATTGGCGCCAATCAACCCCTTTCACATTACCTTCTTCTTCACTCTGTAAAATAACCTCGGGCAAGGTCAGCAAGACGTTTTCTAAACTGACTTGCGGATAATCACTGGCGGCATCGTAAAACACATTTTGGCCATGGCACACACTGATGATCTGTTGGATCCAACTGTTTTTAGAGACTGTCATCAAAGGTGTCGACCAGAGTTGATAAAACACTTTAGGCTCTGATTTTTTAGCATTTTCAACCCGCAATCGGATAAGCTCAGCGCGATAAGCGGCCGCAGCCTTGCTTGCTTCTTCAACATGCCCCGTAAGTTGGCCTAACTCTTCAAGCTCCTTGGCGACGCCTTCTAAGGTTTTAGGATCGCTACCATAAAGGTTAAATCCTAACGTCCTAAGCTGGTTGATATCTTCGGCTTTATTACCCGAATCCCACACCACAATCAGATCGGGATTAAGCTCCATCACCCGCTCCATTTGAATGCCGTAGTAACCCCCAATACGCGGGATATTTTTTGCCGCCTCGGGATAATCCGCATAATCGGTTGCGGCCACAATCGTATCGCCCGCGCCTATGGCGTAAAGCATTTCCACCGCATGGGGGGAGAGCGCAATAATGCGTTTAGCGGGCTGCGCCAATACGCTATGGGGAAGAAACAGACTGAGCCCCAAAAAGAGTCCAGCTAAGTGTCGCTTAATCATGATATGCCTTAGTATTTATCCCCAAACCGCCTGAAAGTCTCTTCAGGTCACTTGGGGTCATAGAGTTAAACTAGCAGCTCTGGCCAGCCATAGTGTTCGATATAAGTTTGTAGATTCTTGGGGCGATACTGAGGATCTTGATCCCAGCGGGCCTTCACCGAATGATGCAAAAGTACTGGGACTTGCTCAGGATCGAGTGGTCGCAAATATTCCTGTTTTATCCGATAAAAACTGCGTCTCGAGTTATGTAAGGTCGCGAGCGGATTTGGATGCACACTCGCGGCTAAGTGTGGCTCTAGGCTTAAATTAAATTTCTGCGCCTCGGATATCATCCACAACAGTGCAATATCCGACAACAATGAACCGTCTTTATCGGGTTTATAACTGCCGCCAATATTGCTATGGGCGCCCGCAAACCACACTTGCTGCATGTCCATATTGTCACGCAGTTGCCAAATGGTCGGCTCAAAATCACTGCGATGTTCATCTATGGCTAAGGCATGGCGGGCAACGCGCACATTGCGGCCAATTTTAGTGTCGTAAAACTCGTCTTTATCTTCGAACAAACCTAAAAACGAGATAGGGATCCCCATAGCGCCCACGGTATCCCACACGCCAACAAACTTGATTTCCCGAGATTCATGACTGTATCTCGCTCTAAATTCGAGGGATTTTTCACCATCAGGCGCAAAGGGCGCACTGCTTTTTTTATAGTGGTCGAAAGCTTGTTGAATCAACGCCGCATCGGGGCGTTTAAGTATGCCGCAGTTATTAATCAAACCACACAAGCAACGCACAGTGTAAGCACCGCGGCTAAAACCAAAGAGATAAATCTCATCGTCAGGGGAATAGTTTTGCACTATATAGCGATACCCATCCATGATGTTTTTATGTAAACCGCGCCCTGTCGCGCCGCCCATGGCTTCATCGTAATAAGAACCCACGCCCCAGTCATAAAACACTTGCTGGGGTTTACCATCTGCCGCTATCGGGCTAATCGCCCGCGCGAGGCGCAGCACATTGGTTGGGAAATCGACCTTAAGATCTTTCTCAGGCCGATTCCAAGTCCCATCGGCACAAATCACGATACGCTTATTCATAGGATCATCCTTGAGTCACTGATGCCCAATCTCGCAGGTAAAAAACTGTCGATAAAGACGCTAACGGGTTTTACCAAGGAATAACAGCCTCGCTATCCTTGTTTGCTGGCGATTCAAGGCGTTAAAAGCTCATCTTGCTTTACATGCTAACGTCACAGCAAAAAACCTATAGTGACATAAAAACCTAAGCTGACAAATTAGAACAATAAGATGCCGCTACAGTTTGCATATGTAATGTTCGTACGAGAGAAGATTAATGCTTTCTTTAACAAGAGTTAGACAGAGGAGCGTTAAATATAGAAGGGCTAATATCACTAAATGACTTATTGCTTGGTTATTAAATGCAGGCCCCTATTGAAGGGGGCGCTCCATGGTATTTGCTCGACGACATGGTGAATAGAAACCTAGGGTTTCTAAGCTTATGAACGAGAGCCATGGATGACGAACTGGCAATTAAACACGGATGTTGTCCAAGCCGCTCGACCGCCCCGACTTATAGGTTTGCCATGCCATTTGCTCATCGACTCGCAGCCAGTCCATCCTTGGATGCTCGACCGCCCCGTCCATGGGGTGGACGGTCGTCTCGCAAATCACCATGGCTCACCGTTTTGGCTTTAGCGTAACCTGTAGATTTAAAACCGACATTCCGCACCTAATTCAGGAATAAACTGCCTCGTAGAGGCTACCTAACCGTTTTAAAAGCCGAGTTTGATGTTCTTGAAGCCCTGTGATGAATCGTTGGCCATTGATTTCCAAGATATCTATACCTTCAAACTTCAAGAACACCCAGCGTGCCGTCGGCTTTGTCGTCGGTTTGTTGCTTACCATGCTCGGGAAAAACGCTTCGGTTTGGGTGAGTTGTTCTCTGATTTTGTGCTCTAAGCTGGCGTAAACAAGCAAGCTCAGCGTCATTATCATCAGCAATGCTTCAATACGCTGTGGTTTTTTCAAGAATATTGAAGAAGTTAGGAACTCCGGACTTTTTAGAAAACGAAACCCGCGCTCGACTTTTTGTTGCGATTTGTAGTGCTTGAGAAGGGCTTCCATTGTTAGCGCTTCGCTGGCGATGTCATTCGTTGCAAGGATGAACATGCCGACTTTAAGTTTTGCCAACTTTACTTTTTCTAGGTCGGTAAATGGTCGCGCCTCGATGAAATATTGATATCCAGTCGGTTTTTCGTTTTTCTTTGGGCGACCAGGACTCGAGTAAGTCGGCGTTTTGATGATAATGGTTTGTTCAAATCCCAGTAGCTGGCATTGCTTCTTGAAGGTGTTGAATGCCAATGTTGCGTCGGCATCGCAAGCGAAGGGGAGCTTGCTTATTTTATCTAACGCTTTGAGTTCGTTAGCGACGTTTTTCTCTAAGTTTTTGTAGAAGGTGATTTCTTCTCGCTTTGTCGCTTGCTCACTGTGAACGAGCAACCAGCGTTGAGTCACCTTGCCGTAGTCCGAATCTATCCAGCACCCTGAGTAGCCGTTGCCCATCGAGCTTAATTGCTCTGGCTCTAAGGCAAGCAAAGCTTGCTTTGCCAGTTTGATGGTCATCGGCACTCGGGTAATGAACTTTTGCTGTTGTTTATCTAGCGAGGCGATGCTCTCTTCTGTGTACAACGCGGCATCAGCGATAAAGTAACGGCTATTTTGTGCCGCTTTTAGACAATGAATATGATGGCGAGTGACTTCGGCGAATGCTTTGGCATCATTGGTGTTACCACTGAGCGCTTGCATATAAACCGGAAGGCCAGCTTGGTTTTCACAAATGAGCTCAAGCACCACTTGATTGAGCTCTGGACGGTGGTCTCGGCTATAACCTTTCACAAGCTGGATCACATTGGTCTCTTCATCTTGCGCATACTTGCCATCAACGTGAAAGCTCGTGATATCCAGATGAACAGCGTCCGTAGTCAGGCCGAGTTTATCAACAACGCGCTGTGCAATAACTTGATAGAGCGCGGAGACATCGGCTTCGTACAGGGCATCCAAGGTGCGACCTAGCACGTCATCGGTCAGGTGATGTGCATCAATATCTTTGGCGAGCAATTTAGACACGGGCTTGGTCTTAAAAAAGTCAGAGAACATGTGAAGCGTTCTGCTGTGAAAGCCGAGTCCATTAAGGATCATGGCCAATACAGCGTCACCATGAGAAACATGGTGGTCGGAATACTTAGGAATGACCGCATCTATCATCTGTGGCAGGCCGATTTCATGACAAAAAGCGGCAATGAGGCCAAGGTGATCCAAGCGCTTAATAATAGGTTGAGTCGACATATTTTGAGACCGTCAAATAACAGTAATAGATCAAAACTGTCGTTCGCGGTCAAGATGGTATCGTCTTTTTCACTGAGAAATGATCACTGGATCACACTATTTTAATTATTAAATTAGGTGCGGAATGACGGTTAAAAGACATACGCAACACAGTTTTTGGACAAAACCTTGTTAGATGTTTAGCTCTATTTCAAAGCTTTAAGATTAAAATTTCTATGGATTAACGAACGCTTGTTGCAAGTCCAGCGGCCGCTGGCCACGCTGTTTAAGGGGCTTGTTAGCATTTTACCCTACGGAGGTAAATGCAGAACGATACTTAACAAAGCATCAATTTACTCTTTGCTGACCCCGACATAATCTGAAAAATAGATATTCACCCGATCCCTCTTTTTAATTTAGCGTCACACAGAGAATGCGCTTCAATGCTTAGTTAGAATACAGCTCCTCAGACAGAGTTTTTCCTATCCGAAATGAGACTGCACCTTCGTCATCTGGCCCTGCGTCTAACGTAAAAACTCGAACCACATTCTCAACTGGTACGCCCTCAACATAGAGATTTGGCCATGTACCCAAAGGCTCCTCAGCCCTCTCCTCCCATTTCAGATATTCCGCCATTCCAGAAACATCAATCTCAAGAACGACAGGCTCTTCCTCAACAGAAAACCATCGGTTCGCGACAAGCTCCACATCCTTCAACTCGTTCAGATGAACTCTGCCCCGCCGTTTATCTGCCTGGCATCGAGAGACACGCCCGCAACGCTGAGCCTCAACCCAATCTTCTTTAGGAACAACTCTATACAAATGATTCACATCAACGCTTCCTATCAGTTTTATAGACGCCCATTTAAGGGGCTGATTGTTTGCTGAAATGTACAGCGAAGCGAAACAGAACAAACTGTTAGCAGTCTCGCTTTAGATTCTTGTTAGCTATCCAATACACCTAATATCCAGTCACAGTAACTTGACACCCTAACTTGATAAGCAATAGTTCCATACAAACCACCTTTAAAAGTAGATATATCTCCATGCCCCAATTGCCAACTTGATAAACCTACAAGAAAAGGAACACTGTCTTCAAATATGACTGATGCTCCACCACTATCTCCAGATCCATGCATTCCTTCAAGTGATAGTGCATTCGCTGGTTCATCAAATTTAAATGCTAGCCAGTTACCTTCTGCGCTTTCAACAACATTTTGAAAATGGCTCATAACACGAAGTGACTTAGTATCAGGATACTCACCAGTTACTCCGTTCCCAGTAGCTCCCTTACCGTATACTGTGATCTTTTTGCCTTCTTCACTTTTACCCGTGTATATATTGATTGGTTCTATACCGCTAACAGGTGAAGTTAATTTGATTAATGCAATATCACTTCTAGATTTAAAAAATCTCATCAAAGGCGCTAAATCACCTTTGAGTAAATTTTTATCAGGTTCGGAGTAATCTGGGTGTATATGAACGCTTTCTATTTCATAATTTTTTGAACCAACAATTAAACTCTTACCAACATAATCATAAAAAATAGTATGTGCTACAGTCAGAATCCATTGAGAGTTGATAAGAACACCATGACCTTCATGTGGCATATCAATTAGATATTCAGGTGTTTTTTCTACAACATAATTTTCAGGGGGAATGTCATGTCTCATCACTACGGCATCACTGCCAATAGAAAAGAAACAAAAGAATAAGAGAAATAAAATTTTCATGTTACGTCCATGTTCGTTGATGATAGCTATAATTTAGTAGTGCACATGCACGTTTAACTCACTAGACAAGCAAAATTGCGCGTCCTTAACTATCTGTATTAACAAGAAGTTATCAGCTTTTTATTGCTTTTCATATACAAAAAACCAGCAGAAAAACATGCATACGCATTTTCTAAACCTATTATCTAAAAACGATAATCTTTAAGTTATTAATTCTAAGGGTCTTTAGATTTAAGAATTCGAGATATCACGCAAAGATAGCAACTTAAAATAGCTTTAAACCAAGCGATTTGAATACGACGGTACACCAATCCAGTTTCAAACAATCAAATAATGTACGCGCTAAATACAAGGCTAAAAGATGAGATTTTGTAGGGCAACTCATTCGTCAGTTTTCGATACACTAAACGAGTGCTAGCAAGCTTTGGGGCAATAGCTTTTTAGCTAAACGAGCAGCGAGAGGGTTAGTTAAGATTGGCATTGGTGTACCAGTGACCGTTGGCGACATGGATGTCGCCGTCGAGCCTATAGGGATATATTTACGGCGTGTCACTGGGGAAGCAATGACAATTAATACGGAATGCGCGTAACTCGTAAGCGTCCATTTTAGGACGTATTGACGCCTTATAGATTTCGGCCAAGCATCCTGGCTAGATGTCTTTCATGATCTGCACCAGTCCTGGTGGGATTTTCCACTGGCGGTTATCATCGCTGACCACCATCACTGATTTCTTGTTGATTTTGATAACCACCCCGAACACTTGGCCTTCTTTGGCCTTGAAGTGGACTTTTTGGCCTAAACGTAGCTGGCTTAGAACATTGATGTCGTTTTGCAAACGT
>NZ_JAKKSC010000051.1:0-17340 GCF_025653705.1 Shewanella sp. SM87 | reverse complement strand
TTAGGTAAATCTCGCCAAGGGATACCTGTTCTAAGGCGGTAAAGAATACCTTCGAATGTTTGTCTATGTTCAGGTTTGTCATAAACACGGCCTGTGCTTTTCATTAAATGAAATAGCTTTTCCCAGCGTGCATCGGTTAGCATAAGTCTTGGCATGGCTTGAGGTTATGGTTACTTTTGGCGAAGCAAATTATAACGTCTTGCCATGCTGTCTAAAAATTACTCTCGAAAGATCAACAGACCCTAGTAAGTTGGTCAAAAAATTTCGTCATCTCGAAAAACCTAAAGAACTAAAAAAACTACAGAACATAACGGGAATTAAAGATCCTTATTATGATGAACCTCAAATGCTGCCCTCACATACAGGCTACAAGCAGTTAGCAATTATTCTTGAGAAAGAAGGCAATATTGAAGGTGCATTAAAGCTCTCTAAACAAGCTCTAAAGCAAGGCTGGACGGATAATTATGAAAAACGAATAGATAAACTTAACCAAAAATTAGCGAAGCAAAAGAAGAACTAGACCACTGAAGTTAACAATGAATAAAACTGCTGAGCATGCTAACGCAACTGGCCTAACACTTAATATTTGCCGATGGAAGGTGGTTACGTATAAGAGCATCAGCGCTTTGATTAGGGATGTTGATAGCATCGTATCTCCCTTGTTAAAACAGTAAGCCTTATCCCTTTCTAATGAAAATTAATCTAAGGTTGCTCGTTCAGTTGTGTTTCGTTAATGATGAAAATTAAAGCAAATTCAAGGCTAATACTGGACTTTAGTTATGGCAGTAAGGCTAGTCTACCCAGTGTGTGAGCCGCCCAAGAATATCTCAGGAGAACACTCATCCCTCGAACCATTAGCAGTTGATTATAATGATGTGCTGTTCAGCCAACTACGGGGTCTGCAACACCTCACTGAGTCCAAAATATAATAATAAACCAAACCCCTCATATCGCTCTAACCATTCCAGCAGCAATATCAACTCATATTAATAATCCCGAGTGTAAATTTGCTACATCCAAACTAAGTCAGCTCTTCCTACTCCTTAAGCGATATTTCTCAGTATAGACTGTGACATCAACTGCAAAACCTGACTATTTTAGTCAGGATTAGTTGCCACAAACTAAAGCTGCAAATAATATGAATGTAACTTTATTGCTGCTCTGGAGCTACTCATGTCTGCTACTTCTGTCTCAAAAGATGCACAACTCCCACCCCATGGGTTTAATTCTCAACACAATCATTGGCTAGAACGAAAAATAGGTGAACTAGTGGCAGAAGACTTTCGCCGCGCACATGTGTTTAGTCAATTTGGTATCGATTTTTGTTGTGGCGGGGGTAAATCACTGGCGGTCGCCTGTGAGCGTGCAGATGTAGATCCCGCAAAAGTGGTTGCTGCGCTGAATGCCGCAACACTTACCGGTAGCAAAGAAGATGAATTAAATCAATTACCCTTAGATCAACTTATCGAATATATAGAATCAACGCACCATCAATACGTGCGCGAAAAAGCCCCTTTATTAGTCGAATATTCCGAAAAGATGATTCGTGCTCACGGTGAGCACTATGCCGAAATCGTTCCCTTTGCGGGTTGGGTACGAGCTTTAGTTGAAGACTTAATGCCACATTTAATGAAGGAAGAAAAAATACTGTTTCCGGCGATCCGCGCCATGAGTCATGGAGAGCAGGTTGAGGCTTGCTTTGGCCATATTGGCAACCCCATCAATGCGATGCAACATGAGCATGAAGAAGTCGGTTTGATTTTGCAAAAATTACACGAGCTCACTAACGACTTCACACCACCTGAATATGCGTGCACTACATGGCGTGTTTGTTATGCCACTCTGGCGGAATTTGAGGCGGACTTACATCAGCATATTCACTTAGAAAACAATATTCTTTTTCCTAAGGCATTGGGTCTGACTCAATAATTGATTAAATGTTTATCCCGTAGCGGCTCCAAATTACAGATTTTCCGCTTAACCTTGAGGCCAGACCTAAGTCTGGCCTTTCAATTGTTGACGTGCTACAACAAGTCATGTGTCGCTGACGGATAAGCTGCCATGACATTTCAATCATTTGCACTCGATGATATTGCCAATTTGCACGAATCGGCCCAAGTAGAATTTAAACTCGCAGGTGGCCGCGATGGCCAAGGTCAATTACCCGAAGACATTTGGGCGACTTATAGCTCTTTTGCCAACACTTTGGGTGGCGAGATCATCCTAGGTGTGCGGGAAGAGCGTGGCCATTTCAGTATTGAAGGCATTCCCAACCCCCTTCCCGTCTTGCAAGAATTTTGGGAAATCCTCGATGACCCGAGTCGCACGAGTCACAATCTTTTAGCGATCTCGGATGTACAGATTATTGAAATTATGAACAAAAAACTCATTCGTATCCGCGTACCGCTGGCGCCTGAGCAGCTAAAACCTATCTACGTAGGCAGCGATCCTTACACTGGGAGTTATTTTAGGGTAGGAGATGCCGACATGCATGCAAGCCGTCGGCAAGTCAATCTACTGCTGCGCCGCGCCCATCTTTGCATGAAGCAACTCAAGGCGCGTTAATCCAGTAAATCTAACGTCCTGTTATTACGTTAAAAACCTGCTAATAGATAGCCGCCCATGGCCGCAATCGCCACGCCAGTAACGCGCATTAAATTGCGTTGCCCTGTCATCCGCTGCATTCCAAGGCCTATCATTACGCCACCTAAATGGATGACTGCTGTACCAAATAAAAATCCTAGGGCATACAGGACTGGGCTGGCCAATTCCGGCATTTCAGCGCCGTGGGCGTGACCATGAAAAATCGCGAATACACCCACAAAGGCCATGGCGAATAACAATGGGATTTGACGGTCGAAGGCGATAGCAAGACCGAGCAACAACACAGAGAGGGCAATACCTATTTCAACAAAGGGAACGGCAATCGCATATAAACCTAAAATCCCGCCCACTAACATAAAGGTGACAAATGCTAAGGGGACAGTCCAAATCGCGCGGCCACCGAGCTGGGTGCTCAACATGCCCACACTCAACATAGCCAGCAAGTGATCGAAGCCCAATACGGGATGATTAAAACCCGACATGAAACCGCCACCTGAATGGATCTCATGGGCCGATACCGGCGCGATCCAACATAAAGTGAGCAGTAATAACAACCCGATACGCGCCATAAAATAGCCTTAGTCAGTGACTTTAGTGATATAAAACTTAACTTTAGTGCAAATTTGGCTGGCAAACCTTGATCTCAATCACCCAAAGATACAGATTAAAAATGCACGCTAAGTTAGTTTACGTCGATAGCCAATACTTTTATCAAAGCGTCGAGGGAGGCTATTTCTAAATGGGGCAACAAGGCGGCGATCGGTAAGGAATCGACTCGACCAAAACTGGGATTTAGCCACACAGACTGGCACCCCGCCAACCGAGCACCACGAACGTCTGCATTCATGCTATCACCAACATGCAGTAAGTGTTGCGGTACAATCTTTAACCGCGAGCAAGCTAATGCGAACATGTCTTTAGCGGGTTTCATATGCACGCCATTACCTGGATGCAACACAAACTCGAAAGTTTCCCCTAAACCAATCCGCTCGGCGTCCACATTGCCATTGGTGATCCCGACTAATCTAAAATGCTGCGATAAGCGCTTGAGTAATAAGAGCACTTCGTCAGACACTTGAAAATGGCTGCGATAAAAATAAAAGCATGCTAATCCTTGCTCGGCGCCGCGTTCGGCTTCAGTCGCCGAATATCCTAATTGTATTAGGCCTTGGCGAAGCGTAGCTAAACGGGCGGCGCTAGTATCGTGGGCGAGCTCACGATTTTGCTGCAAAAGTTGCAGTTTTAGCCTGCGCCAATCATGGGGTTGCCACGCCTGCGATAATGGATAAGTCTGCAACAGAAACGTCGCCAGCTCAGCTTCGGCATTTAAAATATGCGGCAGATTGTCGTACAAGGTATCGTCGAGATCGAAACTGATCGCTTGAATATGTTGAGGCCGAAGATAGCAACGCATTATTTATCCTGTGTTTTTTTCGCTCTAGGATGGGCGTTATCATACACCTTAGCTAAGTGTTGGAAATCCAAACTGGTGTAAATTTGCGTGGTCGCTAGGTTCGCATGACCCAATAATTCTTGTACCGCCCGCAAGTCGGCGCTCGCTTCTAACATGTGAGTGGCAAAGGAATGGCGCAGCTTATGGGGATGTACTCGCACCGATAATGCCTGCTCTTGACTCCATTTAGCCATGCGCGCCTGAATACTGCGATGGGAGAGTCGCTTGCCTTTTTCAGTCACAAATAAGGCGTTATCTTCACAGGGGATCTGCTTTCGGCAATTGAGCCAATTCTGCAGCGCTGTAATCGCCAAACGACCGACAGGGACGATACGCTCCTTATTACCTTTACCTAAGACTCGCACTTCTTTCAAATCATATTGCACACTGGATAAATTGAGCGCGGCGAGTTCCGCTAAACGTAAACCACTGGAATAAAACAATTCCATCATGGCTTTATCACGCAGACTCAGCGGATCTGTACCTTCAATGTCCAGCAAATGACTGATGGCATCGACATCAATATTCTTCGGCAGTGGTTTGGTTTGTTTGGGGGCACTTAAGCCTTTGGCGGGATTAAGTTCAATCACGCCTTCGCGCAGCAAAAATTCACCCCATTGTTTTACCGCAGATAAACACAGAGAAAGCGATCGCGGGCTTAAACCTTTGCGGTGCAATTTGGCTAACACTTGCTGCCAATGCTCGCGGCTCACATTGAGTAAATGCACGCCTTCGGGCAAGAGATCGCTACCGCGATTAAGCTCGTAAAGGTAATTCCGTACTGTATGGGCAGACAACTGTCGCTCGGTACTCAGATAACATTCAAAGGTTTGTAACCATTGAGTATTTAATGCCGACACTTCGCCTGTTTGCGTACTCATATCGGTTTCCTCGTGGGTTTTGCTAAGCTTTGGGTGAGCACTATAGCTCAACGACCGTTACAGCTTTGCAAGCATATGCGCCAGTAAACGCCGCAACTGTTCCAGCAGCATGTTATCCATATCAGGATGAAAATGGGTGACATCTTGACTAGCAATGGCAAAAATCACTGGGTTGTCTTCCGACAATTTAGTCAGTGCCACCGAGCCCACTTCACTACCAAATAACCGTTTGGCTTCTTGTTGCGTTAGCCGACCAAAATAGTGACCTTTATGCAGCCTTTGATCCCATATTGCCTTCATATCGGCATCGAGAACGCTGATCAAACGCACATGACTGAAATTAAACTGTAATTTTAAACTGTCGGCTAAGATTTCTTTGAGTGACACTAGATCGGCACAATTCAGTAGTTGGAAGGATAACTCAGTATTGAATTGGTAAATTTTCTCGTTGCGCGCCGCCATCGTTAACAGACTGGTGATCTCTTCTTCCAACTGGCTGACTCGCTGGCGTAGCATTTCTTGACGACGTTCCACCAAAGAGATGGCGCCGCGCTCCAGGTGGGGCAGACGCATTGCCAGCAATAGCTCGGGATAGCGATTGAAAAAATCAGGATTATCAAGCAGATACTCGCGAATAATCAACTCATCAAAGGGCACATTCGTCTGCGGCATCAAGGGCTCTGTCATAACTGAATTTGTCCATCATAAACATGCTGCGCTGGACCCGTCATCCACAAAGGTTTCCCCTCGCCTTCCCAGTTGATGGTTAAAGTACCGCCGGGTAAATCCACCCGCACTTGCTGGCCGAGCTTCCCTTGCACTTGACCTACAACCACGGCCGCACACGCGCCAGTGCCACAGGCCAAAGTTTCGGCCGCACCACGTTCATACACCCGCAGCTTAATGTGGCCCGAATCTACTACTTGCATAAATCCCACATTCACACCACGGGGAAAGCGCTCATGCTTAGTGAGCATGGCACCAATTTCAGCAACAGCGGCGCTCGCCACATCTTCAACGTCGAGCACACAATGGGGATTGCCCATAGAAGCCGCGCCACATAAAAACGTTTGCAGTGGTGTTTGCAGTAAATAGGTTTTTTCGGCTTTCTTGGCTTTAAAGGGGATCAGACTTGGTTCAAGAATAGGCACGCCCATATTCACGGTAACTGTACCATCTCGCTCTAAACGCAGAGTCATCTTACCTGATGAAGTGCTAACACGGATTTTACTCTTATTGGTCAATCCTTTATTGCGCACAAAACGGGCAAAACAGCGGGCGCCATTACCGCATTGTTCGACTTCAGTACCATCGGCATTGAAGATGCGATAATGAAAATCTAAATCGGGATCATAGGGCGGCTCAACCAACAGTAATTGATCGAAACCTATGCCAAAGTTACGGTCGGCTAAACGGCGGATCTGCTCAGGCGAAAAGAACACGTTCTGCGTGACCCCATCGACCACCATAAAATCGTTACCCAGTCCGTGCATCTTAGTGAATTGGATCAAGATACTTATCCTTTAAGCCGAGGCGCCGCTCATTAAGTATGAAACCAAGCGCCTGAATCAATATAATTTTTCTAGTTTACGGCAGGAGTTGCTCACCTTGCCAGAGCTGAGACAATTTTTCTCGCTCACGCACTAAGAAAGCGTGCTCACCATCGACCATGACTTCGGCCGCACGAGGACGCGTGTTGTAGTTAGAGGCCATCGCAAAACCATAGGCACCACTCGAACGCACTGCCAGTAAATCCCCTGCCACTAAAGCCAGCTTGCGATCTTTACCTAAAAAGTCACCTGTTTCGCACACTGGACCAACAATATCAAACTCATAGGCCTCAGAGTCCCTTGGCACGACTGGGATAATATTTTGCCATGCACTGTAAAGTGCTGGGCGAATTAAGTCATTCATCGCGCCATCGACAATCGCAAAACGCTTGTCGCTGTTTTCTTTCAGATACAGCACCTGAGTGACAAAAATCCCCGCATTAGCGGCAATCGCACGGCCCGGTTCGAAGATTAGCTTAAGTTGACGGTCGCCCATACGCGCTAATATGGCGGCGGCATACACATCAGGATGCGGCGGAGTTTCAGCATCATAGGTCACACCTAAACCGCCACCCACATCAAAATGCTCAATGACGATACCTTGTTCAGCTAGACGATCGATCAACGCTAGCATACGATCCATTGCATCGAGGAAAGGTTGAATTTCGGTTAATTGCGAACCGATATGGCAATCGACACCTTTCACTTTTAAATGTGGCAAAGCATGGGCACGGGCGAAGACGGTTTCGGCCTCATCCATAGCGATACCGAATTTATTTTCTTTAAGGCCAGTCGAAATATAGGGATGAGTACCCGCATCCACATCGGGATTGACTCGCAAGGAAACTGGCGCCACTTTACCTAAACGACCTGCGACCAAATTTAACTGCTCAAGCTCGGCGCTCGACTCGACGTTAAAGCAGTAAATGCCCAGATTAAGTGCCTGTTCCATTTCGGCCGCAGTTTTACCCACGCCTGAGAACACCACTTTGGCGGGATCGCCGCCCGCTTCAATCACTCTTGCTAACTCACCACCCGAAACGATATCAAAACCACTGCCTAAACGTGCCAGCACATTCAGTACGGCCAAGTTCGAATTAGCTTTAACCGCGTAACAAATCAAATGTGGATGATCTGCCACGGCATTATTAAAGGCATGCCAATGGCGCTCTAGCGTGGCGCGGGAATAGATATACAGCGGTGTGCCATAGGTTTGAGCTAAGTCGGCGACCTGGCAGCCTTCGGCGTGCAGGGCATTTTGTTGGTAGAGAAAGTGATCCAATGTCTGATTCCTTACTGCGCTTTATCGCTGCGATAGTGATGATAGTTATAGCTGCTATTATTGTTGTGTTTTTTGTACTTCGATGGCTCGAATTTCAGTTTTAATCTCTTCAACTTCAGGCTCTGGTTTAGACGCCTCAACCTTTTTAGGCTGATTCACCTCTGTGGCCGGAGATCGATAGAGGGGGCCCTTCTGGCCGCACGCAGTAATGAATAGGCTACCAAGCAATAACAATAAAAATAGTCTCATTTTTCTCAACATCTGTGCATCTGGTGACTAATGGCCTTATAATCGCACCCATCTTGACGAAAGCAAAGGACAGAAATGCATGGCCATGACAGATACAGAATTTCACCAGCTCGCCGATGACATGTTCCAAGCCATAGAAAATGCGATTGAAACTGCGATTGATGAGCAAGATGCCGATCTTGATATCGATGCCAGTGGCAACGTATTGCAATTAGAATTTGTTGATGGCTCTAAGATAGTGATCAACAAGCAAGAACCTTTGCATGAGATTTGGGTCGCCACACGCTTTGGTGGATATCACTTTGGTTTTGTTGAAGGTAAATGGATGGACGGACGAAATGGCGGCGAATTTATGCCATTCGTGCAAGAGTCTATCGAGCGCCAAGGCGGCATTAAGCTTAGCTTCTAATCTAAGCCTGTCGTAGTGCAAAACCGTAATAGTACAAAACAATAATGGGAGCCTTGGCTCCCATTATTTATGTTAAAAACCAGCTAAAACTCAGTGTCTTGATCGCTAACATCGATACCGAAAGGCGCCACCGTTAACTCTCCGGCTACCCGCACTAAATGGAAAAATTGCGGAATATTAAACCGGGCCCGTGAAGCATAATGCTCATCGAACACATAGTGATGACTCACTTTATTTACCAACTCGGCCATGTTTGATCCCGCCTGCACGTAATGGCTTAGTTGATTTTCCTCATCGAGGATAAATACATCCAAGTTATCGACCCGTTGGCGTAGAAAATACTGAATCGCGCCTTTAGCCGCATAGTTCTGCACCACTTTCGGCATACTCGAAAAGGGATCATCACCTAATTCAGGCCGCGGCAATAATACAAGATGACTGCGGGATAACTGTTGATAAAATGACTTGGCATCGCTCAAGTCCTGATAAGCCATACCTAAAGGATTAAAAAAGATCCCATAGCGAGTACGACTTATCTGCAGTGGCTGCACTAAGGTGCTGGATTGCTGCACTTGTTGGCACAAACGCATGGTTTGTTTTAGTAGATTTTTCACTGCTAATTTAAGCTGTGGGCGTAACTTCTGTGAACAGCTGATCACATCCATATCCACAGGTAAACTGGCTCGTCTTAGCCCCGGCGTCACAAAGGCTAAGGCTTGCAATACCGCGGTATCGCCTTCGAAGCGATGACACTGCCATTCACCCCAACTATTCAAGCAAATTGCATCTAACGCACCAAGCATATTGGCTTTTTTACGCCCGAGTGAGAACACGTTCGCATTCATCACATCGACCATCATTTCCTGTCCTTGCCATTCAATGGTGGGATCGCAATCCAGATTGAGCACGAAAATCAGCTTACGAAAATGCCATGGCTGGCATAAGTCACGTTTAGATACACGCCAATCGTGGTCGATAAAATTCAGTAACCGCTTAGAAGCTTCGGTAAGCCGTTTCGACTTTGCCTTACTCTGACCATATTCATGCCATTGAGTACTCGGCGTCGAGATCCCATTTAAACATGCCCAAATCATTAAGGCTGAAGGGGTTTTTCCCTTGCATATTGCAGACTCGCCTAACAAATTTTGTGGCTGAGGCCCTTGTCGATACAAATAATATTGACGCTCGCGGGAGCTTGAGACCATAGTCACTTCGGACTCAGCGACTGAAGCACTCCACAGCAGATTCAGCTTAGCGATTTGGTCTTCATCTTGACTAAAATAGGTATGCAACTTGCGAGTCAGCATTCCCAAATCTTCGATCCGCAAGCCTTCATTTAACTCATGTGTCGATGCGAAGCGTAATAAGGTTTGGTAGCTCGCTAATAACAGTTCATTCAGTTGCTCATTAAACCAATTGAGCTGGCCACTATGCCAATGTTCACAATTGTCTAAAGTGCTAATCAGACTATCTGGCCATTGCCAATCCTGCACCAGCTTTTGCAATTTAGGATAACGCCAATCTTTGCCCTCTTGGGTTCGACTCAAGTGCACGCCACATTTTAAATAGAAGCAGCGCCGCACTATCTCTAGTCGGCGAGTATCATTCTGCTTAAGTAAATAGGTTTCGATAATCTCATAGATAGAGTAATAGGCATCATTCGACGTCGAAAAATCACCGGCGAGCGTTTTCTGCCATAAGTGATCACAAAGCAGAGTTGAATGGGGATAATCACTGGCATAAGCCTCGAGTAGCAATACTTTAATCAGTGCCTTATGGGGCTTTTCTAAGCCCTTGTAGAGCTGCCATAACGAAGCACCAAAGTACTCACTCGCAGGTAATTCATGTACATCGCCTAGGGACAAGAGCGCAGGATTGAGTTTAGCGTCTGGCCACCATGCAATCGTTTTACCCGCCAAACGAATTTGACTGCGATAAAACTCTTCAAGTAATAACCAATGTTGCATACTACCGCTATGCTCATGGGCCATCGCTGATTGACATCCACGAACGGCTTTACCGCCACAAAACTGCTGCGGATGAACTAAGTAAAAATTCACCTCAAACTGATACTCGGCAAACCAAGCAGTCAATCGAGTCGCTTTAATCTTGATTAGCGCCAAATCCTCAGCACACAGATCGGCCCTATGTACTAACCAAACATCGACATCGCTCTTGGCATTTTGACCAAAACTGCCAGTACTCCCCATCGCATAAACGCCTTCAAAGGCATTGATATCCGCTTCTTGAGTAGTAAAAGGCAGCGAGAACACATCGCAGGCCTGGGACTCTGTCTCACCAACCTGATACTCGTTGATTCCACAGGGCGTATTGGCGGCATGATAGCCAGGATACTGAACACCGTTCTGGTGAATTAAAAAAGGGATCAAATGGAATAAGTGTTTTTGTAGCGGCGATAGCAAAGCTAGGGCGCGTGCAATACGTACCTTATTAAGTCTTTCTGCTATATCAGGAAACTGTATTTGCCGATCCATTCAAAAACACAACACTTAAGCACTTATGGGAAATGTGCTCATGTTAACACTTTTACAAACTCGAGCAACTAAACGTGAAGCCCGTCACACTTTCACGGTATCTAGAACATCGCCAACTTCAAAGAATCGATACGGCTTCCTTACATAAACGATTTGCCAATGTTAGCATTGGCGCAACTAAGATCTTTGATGGAAACTAGGCATGTCTGAGAACCGCATACGTATCGCAACCCGCAAGAGTCCGCTGGCCATGTGGCAAGCTGAATTTGTTAAAGCCGAATTAGAACGCATTCACCCCGGTATTGTGGTGGAATTGCTGCCAATGAGCACTAAGGGCGACGTTATCTTAGATACGCCGCTAGCCAAAGTGGGCGGTAAAGGTTTGTTCGTCAAAGAGCTTGAAGTCGCCATGTTAGACGATCTTGCCGATATCGCGGTGCATTCAATGAAAGACGTACCCGTCGACTTCCCAGAAGGCTTAGGCCTTGAAGTTATTTGCGAGCGCGAAGATCCCCGCGATGCCTTTGTATCGAATTTATATAAAACGATCAGCGAATTACCATTAGGCGCAACTGTGGGCACCTCGAGCCTACGTCGTCAATGCCAACTGCGCGCATCACGCCCTGACCTTATTATCAAAGATTTACGCGGTAACGTAGGCACTCGTTTAGCTAAACTTGATAACGGCGAATACGATGCCATTATTCTTGCCGCTGCTGGCTTAATTCGCCTGAAATTGTCTGAGCGGATTGCTAGCTTTATCTCTGCTGAAGAATCCTTGCCCGCCAACGGCCAAGGTGCTGTGGGTATCGAATGTCGCACCAATGACGAACGCGTTAAGGCCCTACTGGCACCATTAGAACATTTAGAAACGCGCTACCGTGTGATTGCCGAGCGCGCGATGAACACGCGCCTAGAAGGTGGATGCCAAGTGCCGATTGGCGCATTTGCCGAAATCAATGGTGATGAGATGACATTACGCGGCCTAGTCGGTAACCCTGATGGTAGTGAAATCATCGAAGGCGTGATCACAGGTCCAAAAACCGACGCCACGCAATTAGGGGTTGCCCTTGCCGAAGAGCTATTGAGCAAAGGCGCAAAAAGCATACTCGACGCTGTTTACGCTAAAGCATAAGTCGATGAAAGTCTTACTGACGCGCCCAGAAGGGCGCAATCAGTCCATGATCGATGCCTTGAATCAACAAGGCATTAGCCATTGGGTTACACCTCTGCTGTGTGTCGAAGCAACGCCGCCCATCACAACGAATAACTCGCACCCACTGGCACACGCCGATATGATTATCTGTATCAGCGCCAATGCAGTCAGCTTTGCCGACTATGCCTTAACAACCGCTCATTCTCAAATAAAAGGCTGGCCTCAAGCTCAATATTTCGCCGTTGGTCATGCGACTTGGGAAGCATTAAATCAGCTCGGCATTGAAGCCCTCGAAGCCCCAGATGATTGTCAGCAGACCGAAGGTCTACTCACGCTCGCGCCTTTGCAAGATATTAAAGGTAAGCAGATTACGATCATACGTGGCGTTGGTGGCCGTGAAGCCTTAGCTGAACGACTGGCTGAGCGCGGGGCAACAGTGCGCTATTGGGAAGTATATCAACGGGCTTGTCCACCACTCAATGGACAACAGATCGCACAACAATGGCAAGAGTTTGGCATCGACACTATTGTCGTCACCAGCGGTGAAGTACTGGATAACCTGATTAATCTAGTGCCAAAAGAGTTATTTGCATGGCTGTGCTCATGTCATATCATAGTCCCAAGTAACCGAGTAGAAGCTCAAGCTCACGCCTTTGGTATAACCCAAGTCACCAATGCCAATGCCGCCAACAGCAAAGCCGTGCTAAACGCCCTTAAACTCTAAGCGCTATTTAGCCCGATTTAACTCGAATTTCGGCAGTAGCATGTTTTCAAGGACTGTTAAATGGATAACAACAAGCACGACGCAAAGAGCCCTGAATTACAGGCTACCTCTATTATTGAACCATCAATAACGACTGATGACACGCCCGTAACTTCAGCGCCATCTTCTGAATCCCAAACAGCCAAAGCCACACCTTCAAGCACGCCGAGTCAAACGCCAGCATCCAATAGAAGCTCGTGGGCGATTCGCTTTGGGGTGTTATTAGCGCTGGGTTTAACCGCTTGCACCCTTGGCGGCGGTTTTATGTTATACCAACAGATGCAACAGCAACTGCTGGCGCAGGATGCGAAAAATATCGCCCTGCAGGACCAATTACAGCAAGCCCTGCTACAACCCAATCAACGTATTGGCCAGCTTGAACAGCAACAACTGAATGATGCTAAGACCTATCAAGAATTAACAAAATTGGCAGAAGACCAAAATCAACTGCAGGACAGGATCAATAAACTCGCCCAACGCAGCCCAACGCATTGGATGGCGTCAGAAGCCGAATATCTAGTAAACATGGCGGGCCGTAAACTTTGGTTAGAAAAAGATCCCCGCACCGCCACCGATCTATTAAAGTCGGCGGATGAAACCATCGCCGCCATGAACAATCCCGCTTTGCTACCTATTCGTAAAGCTCTGGCAAAAGATATCGCCGCGACTGCAAGTATTAAAACCACAGATATTGATGGTAGTGTATTAGCACTCGATGCCTTAATTGAGCAACTCGATAAGCTGCCACTTAATCGCACCGATGCAGAAACCGATGCCCCTGAAGATACAAACATTACTGGCGATTTAAATGACTGGCAGAGCAACTTAGGGAAGACGTGGAAAGCGTTAACCCAAGACTTTATCACCATACGCCATAGAACCGCCGATGCACCCGCTTTACTTGCTCCTGAGCAACAGTGGTATCTGGTTGAAAACATTCGTCATAAACTGCTGCAATCTCAACTTGCGTTATACCGCTACGACAGAGCCGCTTATCACCAATCATTAATGATGGTGCGTAAGTGGATTCAAACCTATTTTGATACTCAAGATCACAGCACTGCTGAAGCCATCGCCAAAATCGATAAATTGGCGACATTAGAACTTGATCCTATTACTCTGAAATCCTTTGCCGCAAAACCTCTGCTATTACAGCTGACAAGCTATGGTGAGCTGACCTCATCAGAGGATGTGCCATTATGATCAAGATATTAATTTTCTTAGGGATAATACTAATAGGGCTCTGCATTAGCCCTTGGTTGGTGGGCAACACAGGTTATGTATACATTGCGGCAGGTGACTACCAGATTGAGACCAGTTTAGTCTTTGGGATCATTGCCTTAATTGTATTTTATGCCATGTTCCAAGTACTAGAATGGTTGGTGATTAGCGCCATTAATCTCATGCTGCGTAGCCGTTTTATTCCTCGCCACTGGCGCCGTCGCTCCGCGAAAAAGCATACCTTAATGGGTGCACTGGCTCTGGCAGAAGAAGATTGGCCAGCAGCAGAACGCGCTATGATAAAAGGCGCCGACAATGGCGAACTCCCTGCACTTAATTTACTTGCAGCGGCTCGTGCTGCCCAGTACCAACAGAAAATAGCAGAGCGTGATCAATATCTTGACCGTGCAGCAACACAACCGCTGGCCGCGAATGCCGTCGCAACCACGCGTACTCGATATCTGTTAAAACAAGGAGAGTTAGCTTTAGCCCGCGCCGAGCTCGATAAATTAGCCCCCACAAGTAAGAGCAAAGCACCGGTACTCAAACTCGCCCTCGAGTTATATCGAGCGCAAGAGGATTGGGATGCGCTCAAGCTATTGTTACCTATTTTGAAGAAGCGCCAGATCCTAGATGACACCCAGCTAAATGAACTCAATGTAATCACTCACTGCGCTTTACTCAAAGCCGCAACCATTAAAGGCGAAGCAGCCTTAGAACAATGCTGGCAGTGGTTATCTCGCAGTGAGCGCAATCAGTCTGAGTTTTTGGCGATTTATGCTGTGGGTTTATGCCGCTTTAATCGCAAAGAGCAAGCGCTGAAGCTACTCTCGAAAAAATTACGCACTGCTCCTGAATCAGCGCTTTTAGAAGTCATTCCAGAAATAACGACAGCCCAAGATACAGAAATCCGTAAGCAGTTACTCAAGCATGAAATCACCCATGAGAATAATGCCGACTACCAGATGTGCTTAGCTAAACTTTATCAGCAAACACGGGATATGAAAGAAGCCAGAACCTGCTGGCAAAATGTTTGCCGACTCGAACCCACAAAAGCCTCTTGGTTGGCGCTTGCGCGGATTCAAGAACAGTTAGGCGAACAAGGTAACGCAAATCAAAGTTATCGTCAGGCGGTTAATCTGTAGTTCTACAATGCCTGCAACCTAGTCGCCGTGATTTGAGTAACGAAAGATCACGGCACTTGCCAATGCTGGCATATTAAAACCCACTTAACTTGCCAAAAATGTTAAAAACTAGATCGTGTCGCTTCTTTTCCGTAAAAACCACTCTCCCAATCCAGATTAATTTCTTATAACTATGCTTAATCTTAGAGTTAAAAAGTACTAAATACGGCCCTTTTTATAGATATAGCTACTACATCTAGTTACAGGTCTAAAAATTGTCACTTTTGCGTATTAAGATCCGTAAAACCGCATAAGAGTAGGTAACACAAGCGCGTCAAAAAATTGACTTAAGTCGTTTCGTTAGCTAAAATTCCACCACTTGTATCACAGTGCGACATATTTGTTGGACTTGTGCGTCTATGGATTAACACACTTTGGCTGTTGGGAGCTTACTATGGGATCGGTAATTACATCAAAGAAAGGTTTGCTTAAGTTAGTAAAAGGGCAAATCAATGTCGAAGTTGATGGTTCAAATCAACCCGCTAAGGATGGCGAACAACTCCCTAAAGGTGCTGTGCTCCATATCGGCGAAAACGCAACCTATGAAATTACCTTCGATGATGGTACTAAGCTATCAAATGAAGTCGCGCCCAGCGAAACTACTGCAGCAGCCTCTGGCACGGCTAACGAAGCAGCCCTAGATGAAATTCAAGCATTACAAGATCTTATTGCATCCGGTGAAGACCCAACTCAGAACCTACCAGAAACCGCAGCAGGTAACACACCAGGCAGTGATGGTAACTCGGGCTATGTCACTCTAGCCCGTAGCGGCACAGAAACCATTGCAGCTTCAGGCTACTCAACAAGCGGCCAAGCACTGACTGGAACGACGGTTAATATTCCACAATTCACCATTGCAGCAGACTCACCTTCAGCACTTGCTAATGACAGCAACACTTCCAATGAAGATACTGTAGCGACTGGCAATGTGCTCGATAACGACATTGATGTGGATTCAACTCTAAGTGTTGTGAGCTTCGAAATCAGCGGTACCACCTACGCAGCAGGCACAGAAGTGACTCTCGAAGGTGGTGTTTTAGTTTTAAATAGCGACGGCTCTTACACCTTCACACCGAATGAAAACTGGAATGGCCAAGTACCTGTCATTACCTACACAACCAACACGGGCTCAACTGCAACGCTAACCATTAATATCAGCCCTGTCGATGATCCTTCCATCCTTGCAAATGACAGCGCCACAGTTGCAGAAGACACTGCAGCAACTGGCAATGTGCTTGATAATGATTCCGATATCGACAGCACCCTTTCCGTTGTCAGCTTCACCGTGAACGGCGATACTGTTACCGCCGGCACCACCGTTTCCCTAGAAGGCGGCAACTTAGTCATCAATGCCGATGGCTCTTACACCTTCACGCCAAATGCAAACTGGAATGGCCAAGTACCAGTCATCACCTACACCACTAACACTGGCTCAACAGCCACATTAACCATTAATGTGACCCCGGTTGATGATGCCTCTGCGTTAGCCAACGATACTAATACCGTTGATGAAGATACCGTTGCCACCGGTAACGTGCTCACCAATGACAGCGATGTGGATAACACCTTATCGGTCGTTAGCTTCACCGTGAATGGCGATACAGTGGCCGCAGGCACCACAGTTGAACTTGAAGGCGGCGACTTAGTCATCAATGCCGATGGCTCTTACACCTTCACACCCAATGCCAACTGGAATGGCCAAGTACCAGTCATCACCTACACCACTAACACTGGTTCAACAGCCACATTAACCATTAACGTCACCCCGGTTAGTGATCCTGCTTCCATTTCAGTCGGCGACAGCGATGCCGGCACCGTCACCGAAGACGGCGATACCGACACCYTGCCAGGCACAGTACAAACGGTGGCCGGCACCTTAACCGTCACCGACGTCGACAACGGCGAAGCGGTATTCCAAGTGCAAACCAATGTCGCCGATGGCAACTACGGTTTCTTCAGCATTGATGCCGACGGTAACTGGACCTACACCTTAAACAACAGCCACAGCGACGTGCAGTCACTCAAGGCGGGTGAAACCCTGACCCGTGACATCACGGTCACCAGTGCCGATGGCACCGCCAGCCACACCGTGA
>NZ_JAKKSC010000006.1:0-211035 GCF_025653705.1 Shewanella sp. SM87 | reverse complement strand
ACATTAGCTTGCTCAGTTTGTGGTGATAGACGTTGCCGCCATTTATAAAATGACATGGTGCTCAGTTGATGGGTTTGGCAAAACTCAGTGATGCTCAGCTCTGATGTGTGCCATAAGTCGATTAATTGCTGCCATTGTGCAGCGTTGCGGTAAGCTCGCTTTGCCATATCACTCTCCTGTAATGATGAGTGCACAGCTTATCGCGCGATCTTAAGTGGGAATAGGACGTCCTAAAATGGACGCTTACGTTATAACGCATGCCTAGCATGATCTGGTCATTGGTTTCGCGGTATTCAAAATCTGTTTTTTGATATTCGATGAAGGTGCTGAATTTCGGTGTTTTATGCCATTCCAGCGTAGTGTTATAGGCATTGTATTTCGCGGAGGTGATGTCATTGTCGCCATCGTCATATCTGGACACGCCTAGCTTGATTTTATAGCTGTCAGTGATGGGATAGCTTGCAACTACATCCAGTGTTGAACCATCCAATGTGGTGCCATCGACGCTGTCTTTTTCAATGTTTTGGTAGGCTGCGGCGAGGAACAGAGAATTGAAATTTTTCGCTAGGGTTACACCGAATGTATTTTCATCCTTGTTGTCCTCTAACTCTTTATTATAAAAAGCCGCGGCAATGTAGATGAAGTCGGTTTTATAACGGATACCCGTGTTAACGAAGTCACTGCCGCCACTGCCTTTATTGCCGTCGAATTGCGCATCGGCCGAAAATAACAGGTCGCCAAACTCTTTACGATAGGTCACGAGATTATTGAGCCTGAATGGGCTCGCACTGTCATAGGCCAGAGGCGTTCCTGAGCGGTTAAAGATATCAACGGGATCGGAAATCATTTCCTGCGTGACGGCTTGTTTACCTATGGCAACGCTACCAAAAAATCCCTTTAATCCGACATAGGCTTTACGTGCATCGCCAAAGTCACCGTCATCTTTGATATCGACCTTAAATTCCCCTTTCGCAAAACCGACTAAGCCATTACCGAGTTGGTGCTCTGCGGCAAAGCCAATTCGCGAGTTCGCATCGCCTACATCCCACACATCGTCCGAGTTAGTGTGGGTCAGGCCGAAGGTTGGGCGTAAAGAACCATAAAAATTAAACTGGGTATCCGATGGCACTGATGGCTCATTTTCTTGAGCTTCGAGCATGGCGAGTCTCTGCTGAATTTGTTGTAACTCAGTGCGTAATTCGTCATTGGTTTCTGCTGTATTATTGGCTTGAACGGCAAAGATAGGTGTGGCAAAGCTCAGCACAAGTATGGCTGATGTAAGTTTAGACGGTTTCATTTATGTTTCCTTACATAACAACTACTCGCGTTACGCTAATGGATTTTGTTGCCGATTGAGCTGTATCGCTAGTAGTAAGGAGCTGCACTTGTGATAGTGCTGGGGAGGCGCCTAGCTAAGAAAATTAGGCTTCGTATCTCAGCAGCTGACAGATAAAACCTGTCAGCTGGTTTTGGAAAGGTGCAATCCTATCAATCCCGCCAAAACAGCGGGACGTTAGAGGGAGGATTAGAGTATGGTCGCGGCCATTTTGCGGCGCAGGTAAGCGATTTGCTGCATGTGCGGCAAATCTTTGGGGCAGTTATCTTGGCAGCCGAGTAGCGTCATACAGCCGAAGACGCCATCTTGATTGCCAATCACATGGTAGAAATCATCCGCGCTGCGGCTGTCTCTGCTATCCATTTCGAAGCGGGCGATTTTCATCATGCCAACCGCGCCGACAAAGGTGTCACGCATTTGTTTGGTGGCGCAGGCCGACACGCAAACACCACATTCGACGCAGCGTTCTAGCTCATAGATCCGCGCGGCTTCTTCAGGTGCCATTGGATTTTCGAGGCGATGAATGTCCTGATCATCGGGTCTAGGGTGCAGCCACAGTTTTAAGCGTTCGGCTAATTCGCGCATAAATTTACCCGTGTTCACCGATAAGTCGCCAATCAGCTCGAAGCCAGGTAGCGGCATGAGGGTGATTTCGCCATTAGGATAATTTGCCGTTAACGTGCGACAGGCAAGCGTGGGAAAACCATTGATCACCATGGCGCAACTGCCACAGATGCCCGCACGGCAGACAAAGTCGAACTGCAGTGAAGGGTCTTGTAGCTCACGTAGTTGATTTAAGGCGATAAATACTGTCATGCCCGGTGTTTCAGTCAACTGATAACGTTCCATCTTTGGCTTGTCTTGGCCATCTTGCGGATCGTAGCGGAAGATATTAAAGCTGATTTGACGGCTCATAGTGGTTTGTTTCCTACCGGTTGGGCTGGAGTGATCGCTAAGGTATCGCTGAGGCGTTCATTAGGAGCCTGCAGGTGGCTTGGCAGCTCGTATGGCATCAGGGCTCGCTGCAGTGTGTTTCTATCGGGATCATCACCTAAGCTCGCGAGCACTTGATTGATTTCTTGTACGCGTTTTTCGGTATCTGGATGGGCGATAGTATTATCGTTACCGTAGCCACGGTATCCCGGTGGTAGCTCCATTTTCATCACATCTAGCGCTTCATAACGCAGTACTGGTTCAAGTGATTCGGCATCTGGCCAAGTTGCCAGTGTGCGGTTGAGCCAATCTTTATCATTGCGTTGTGGGTAATCTTCCCGTGAATGGGCGCCGCGGCTTTCAGTGCGAGCCTCTGCGCCACAGGCGACGGTTAGGGCCACTTTCAACATACGGGTGACGCGTAGCGCTTCGACTAACTCAGGATTGGAGTGACGTTTTTTACATTTAAGGCCAAGATTTTTTGCCCGCAGCAGTAAGTCTTTCAAGCCTTTGATGGCTTTATCTAACTCGGGTCCATTACGGAAGATCCCGACGTAGTTCATCATGATGCGTTGCATTTCTTTCTTTATTTGGAAGGGATTTTCTGTACCGTTGCCTTCGACCAGTCCATCGATTTCTTGCTGTAATTTATCGATGAATTTTTGAGTCAGTGCGGTATCAATTTCTAAGTCGTTATTCTGACAAAAATCAGTGACATATTTGCCGATGATCATGCCGCCGACCACAGTTTCTGCCACCGAATTACCGCCTAAACGGTTAAAACCATGCATGTCCCAACAGGCCGCTTCTCCGACGCTGAACAGCCCTTTGAGTTGTGGACTCTCACCTGTGGCATTGGTGCGCACGCCACCCATGGAATAATGCTGGGTAGGTCTGACGGGGATCCAGTCTTTACAAGGATCGATACCGAGGAAGTAATCACAAATCTCTTTCACTTCGCGCAGGTTGGTTTCGATATGCTCACGGCCCAGCTGCGTAATATCCAGCCACAGATGTGGACCATAAGGGCTTTCGACGCCATTGCCTTTGCGCATATGCTCTGTCATGCGGCGGGAAACCACATCGCGGGAGGCGAGTTCTTTTTTCTCTGGCTCGTAATCTGGCATAAAGCGATGACCGTCTTTATCACGCAGAATACCGCCATCACCACGACAACCTTCAGTGGTAAGGATCCCCGCGGGCACTATGGCGGTAGGGTGAAACTGCACCGCTTCCATATTGCCTAAGGTGGCGACACCAGTATCGAGTGCTAACGCTTGGCCTATGCCTTCGCAGATGGTGGCATTGGTCGATATTTCATAAATCTTGCCATAACCGCCGGTGGCGATAGTGGTGGATTTGGCAACATAAGCGCGCAATTCACCTGTGACTAAACAGCGGGCAATGACTCCATGGCAACGCTTACCGTCATGGATCAGCGACAGGGCTTCAATCCGTTCATGTACTGGAATGCCCATGGAGATAGCTTGGTTATCGACCGCGTACAGTAAAGAGTGGCCAGTGCCGTCTGCGGTGTAACAAGTACGCCATTTTTTTGTGCCACCAAAATCGCGGGCATTGATCAGGCCGTGAGCTTCTTCAGCCTCATTGAGCGTTACCCTTTGCGCGTTCATGATGACTTCACGTGGGCCGGCGGATATTCTCGACCAAGGTACTCCCCAGTTGGTGAGTTCGCGGATCGCTTTTGGTGCAACGTGGGCAAACATGCGTGCGACGTCTTGATCGCAGCCCCAGTCAGAACCTTTTACTGTGTCTTGAAAGTGAATGTCTTCGTTATCGCCCATGCCTTTAACGGTATTGCCTAGGCTGGCTTGCATTCCGCCCTGTGCGGCGGCCGAATGTGAACGTTTTGCGGGAATTAACGATAGCACTAAGGTATCTAGGCCTCGCTCTTTGGTGGCAATCGCGACTCTAAGGCCTGCCAATCCTGCGCCAATGACTAATGAGTCTGTATAAATGATTTTCAAATCAGATCCTTATCTAATAATTTAGATAACATTTCATGGATTTATCATTGCGCTCCTCGGGCATAGATGCGCTGCAACTATGTATCAGAGGAGGATCCGTATGTTGTTTGTCTTGCTATATAGGCTAGGTGCGCCGATAGCGTCATGCCCATTACTGAGGAATAAACGGTTGTACTGGCAAAACTAATTCGATACCAATATTGATATAGGTCACTAGGCTTAATGTGCCTAAACACAATAAATAGACGATCAATACTTGCGCTATAGTGCGGATAAGTGGACGGTTACTACTCACACCCCACTTTAATATCACTCGGTATAAACCAACGATGCCGTGGAATAACACGATAGGTAAAAACACCACGTATAAGAGCCAAGCGTTATCGTGGTAAACCCGTTCGGCCGAAAGGTGAGGGCCAATATCAGGGTTTAAAATCATAGTGGCAAGATGGGCTGACACTAAGAAAAACAGTAAGAAACCGGTGATCATCTGCCAGAACCATGCTTGGGTATCTCTATGCTTGATAGTCGACATGAAGCCACGCATCGCTCGCCATTGGCCTAATTGCACAGGGAAACGACGTAGTGCAGTTGCGGCATGTATTGCAACAATCACGAGCATAATGACTGAAATGATCTGGGTCACTATGGGGAAGCCATGACCCGTCGAGCTAAACATACTGCCTTCTAAGAATTGCACCATGTGAAAGAAGGTTTCTTTACCAAATAAAATGCTCGCCTCGAAATGCATATGAAATAAGAGAAAAATACCTAATATAAGCCCTGTCACACTTTGTAAGCAGTCTGCTTTAGCCGACCAAGCTTGGCCAAATGGTCCGCCGTTAATGGCGGTAGGAACACGCGTTTTTGCTGACATTAATTCACCTCTTACTCGATTTGCTATGGCGTGAATGTACCTGCATCACGCCAAAACAAAGTCTATAGATACAGATTAAAAGAAGAGGGTTAATCCATTTGTAGGCATTAGCCCTGAGAGCACTTAGGGTAAAATTGAGCTACAGCATCATGCCGCCAAACAGGAAGGCTAATGCCACACTGGTGGCAATCGTCACAACGCCAGGGACCAGGAACGGATGGTTAAATACCGCCTTACCAATCCGTGTCGAGCCAGTATCATCCATCTCGACCGCAGCCAGTAGCGTGGGGTAAGTCGGTAATACAAACAGCGCGCTGACGGCGGCGAAAGAGGCTACGGCTGTCAATGGACTTACACCAATCGCCAAGGCTGCGGGCATTAGCGCTTTTGTTGTCGCGCCTTGGGAGTAGAGCAGCATGGAGGCAAAGAATAAGGTTACCGATAATAACCAAGGCTGACTTTGCAGTAAGGTGCCGGCAAGATCTTTGATTTCCTCGATATGATTCGACACTAAGGTATCGCCTAACCAAGCCACACCTAACACACAAACACAGGCTGACATGCCTGACTTGAAGGTGGCCGCATTAGAGATTTCGCTTGCGTCTAACTTACAGAAAATCGTAATAGCGGCAGCTGCCGTGAGCATCAACACCATAATGGCGGCGTCGCGTGGCAATACAGGGTCAACAATCAAACCGACTTTGTCAGATATCGCAGTGGCATAGGCCATGACAGCCGCAATCGCCAGTAAGAAAATCATCACAGATCGTTTCGCGCCGGCTTTAATCTCGATTTGAGTTGTACCGCGTGTTTTGACTAAACCTTTGGCTAAGCGTTCTTGATAGACAGGATCATCGGCCAGTTCTTTACCCATTAAGTTGGCAACAACGGCTCCGACCATACAGGCGAGGAAAGTTGAGGGAATACAAACGGCTAACAGTACTAAATAATCTACGCCAAACGGCTCTAAGATGCCTGAGAAGAACACGACAGCCGCTGAAATCGGTGAGGCGGTAATGGCGACTTGAGATGCGACAACGGCAATAGATAAGGGACGAGAGGGGCGAATACCTTGCTCTTTTGCGACTTCGGCAATAACAGGTAAGGTGGAGAATGCTGTGTGGCCTGTACCCGCAAAAAGTGTCATGAAATAGGTGACGACAGGGGCCAGAAAGGTGATTTGTTTGGGATGCTTACGTAATAATTTTTCTGCCAGTGAGACTAAATAATCCATCCCTCCAGACACTTGCATGGCCGCAATCGCAGTGATAACTGACATAATGATGAGGATCACGTCAATCGGGATATTGCCCGGTTTGAGTCCCATCCCCGCGGTCAGTATCAGTACCCCGACACCGCCAGCGAAGCCGACTCCCATGCTACCCATCCTTGCACCAAGGTAAATAGCCCCGAGGACGATAATTATCTCTAATATAATCATAGTGTTAACTCTATTTTATTTTTAATTTCAATAGCCTACGCATGTTCACTCTGCGCAGGCTTATTCTTGAATCATCGAGTTGTGGGCTGGGGAAGGCTCCCCAGCCCCACTGAGTTACACTTTGGCTTTGTTGGTGTTGCGTTTAGCCTGATATTTAGGATTCATCAGATTTTCAACTGAGAGAATGTCATCGAGTTCTTCAACCGTTAACAAACCGCGTTCGAGTACCACTTCACGGACATTTTTACCCGTTTGGGCGCAAATCTTGCCTATGATGTCACCTTCATGGTGGCCGATGATTGGGTTAAGGTAGGTCACTATCCCGATAGAGTTCATCACATGGGCCATGCAGATCTCTGGATTTGCTGTGATACCTTCAACGCATTTTTCACGTAGAGAGATACAGGCATTGCCCATCAAACTGAGCGACTCAAACATCGCCTGTCCAATCACAGGTTCCATTACGTTAAGCTGTAATTGGCCTGCTTCGGCGGCCATAGTGATAGTGATATCATTGCCGACAATCTTAAAGGCAACCTGATTGACGACCTCAGGGATCACAGGGTTAACCTTGGCTGGCATGATGGAGGAACCCGCTTGCAGCTCAGGAAGATTAATCTCCTTCAGACCAGTACGTGGACCCGATGAAAGTAAGCGTAGGTCGTTACAAATCTTGGACATTTTAATCGCCATACGCTTAATTGCACTGTGCAGCATAACGTAGGCACCACAATCGGATGTCGCTTCGATTAAATCTTCCGCTGGCACATAGGCGCGGCCAGTAATGTCTGCCAGATACTTAATGGCTAATGCAGAATAACCGACAGGCGTATTGAGCCCTGTACCAATGGCGGTTGCGCCTAAGTTCACTTCTAACAACAACTCTTGGCAACGCTTGATGGACTTAATTTCTTCTCGCAATGTAACTGCAAAGGCATGAAACTCTTGGCCTAAGGTCATAGGCACGGCATCTTGCAATTGAGTGCGGCCCATTTTTAAGATGGTTTTAAACTCTGTGGCTTTAGTGTCGAAAGCGCTGATAAGGTCGGTTAATGCATCTAACAGAATATCGGTACTGTTGATGACCGCAATACGGAAACCTGTTGGATAGGCATCGTTAGTCGATTGGCATTTATTGACATGGTCATTAGGGTTGATGACATCGTAACGGCCTTTTTCAAGCCCCATGATCTCCAGTGCAACGTTGGCTAATACCTCATTGGTATTCATGTTGACCGAAGTACCTGCGCCTCCTTGATAAACATCGACCGGAAATTGATCAACAAATCGACCCGTTGTGAGTATCAGATCGCACGCTTCAATAATTTTGTCAGCGATTTCAGGACTTACAGCGCCTAATTCACTGTTAGCCATGGCAGCGGCTTTTTTTGTTAGCATCATGCCACGGACTAATTCAGGTACATCGGAAATTTTTTGATTACTCAGCTTAAAGTTTTCGATGGCACGCAATGTATGTATGCCATAATAAAATTCATTGGAAACTTCTTTCGTGCCCAATAAATCTTCTTCGATCCGTACGCTATTAGTATCTTTCATTTCGATCCTATTAAATCCAATTAATAGTAAGATATATCTCCGAGTATTGAGTTCTGGATGTGTACAATAAGTATACGTAACACATCAAGAATAACTCATCGAAAACATGAAGGAGAATCGTCTCCTTGACTATCGAAGTAGATCTTAACGCTTTGGCAATAACAGGATTAGGATGGTGATCACTTAACTGTTTGAAATAGTGTATTTCTTTTGTTTCTTAGATAAGTCTCTCAACTCGGATCACTAGTGTGAGCCATTACTTTTTGATGCAAATTAGCTATAGATTTGTTATTCGTTAACCAATCGGCGACATATTTATTCAAGTGTTTTTAAAATTAAATAAACCATACGATTTTTAATTGTTACTGCGTCAATAGCGAATAATCATTGATTAGTTAAATCTACTCAATAATAAATGCATTGTGTTTTCCTTAAAGTTTAAATAATCAATTAGATAACGCTAAATCTGTTATTTCATTTTAGTGAGAGCTATCACAGTGAGGCTTAGACAATAGTGCACACTGTGGGCGTTTATTATTAATCAAAGGATGTAAGCATGAATTTTCCAATGCGTAAGCTTTTGCTCTCGGTCACTTTAGGGTTATTTCTCTCCTCCGCGGCGCAGGCGCTTCCACAGGTACGTATTATTGCCACGGGTGGCACTATTGCGGGAGTCGGACAATCGGCTACTGAGTCTAACTATCAGGCTGGTGAAGTGGGCATTAGTAGCTTAATTGCGGCCGTGCCTGAAATGAAACAACTTGCCGATATTCAAGGTGAGCAACTGGTTAAAATCGGTTCGCAGGATATGAACGATAAAGTTTGGCTAGCCTTAGCCAAGCGCATCAATCTGTTATTGGCTGATAAAGATGTCGACGGTATCGTCATTACCCATGGTACTGATACCTTAGAGGAAACGGCGTATTTTTTAAATCTCACCATCAAGAGCGATAAGCCTGTAGTACTGGTTGGGGCAATGCGTCCATCAACTGCCATGAATGCCGATGGCCCGATGAATTTGTATAACGCAGTCGCGACCGCCGCTAACCTCGAATCTAAAGGTCGAGGCGTGTTAGTGGTGATGAACGATACCGTATTGAATGCCCGCGATGTGACTAAGACTAACACTACAGGTGTACACACTTTTGCCGCGCCTAACTTTGGCCCGCTTGGCGTTATCCATAACAGCAAGATTGAATACATGGGCAAAACTGAGCGTCAACATACAAGGCAAACGCCTTTTGATGTTAGCAAACTCGACAAGCTGCCACAGGTAGGGATTGTCTACAACTACGCTAATGCCAGCGATTTACCTGTCAAAGCTATGGTTGAAGCGGGTTTTGATGGCATAGTCAGCGCCGGTGTAGGTAATGGTAATATTTACCACTCAATATTTGACACCTTAGCTAAAGCGAGTCAAAAAGGCACCTTAGTCGTTCGCTCTAGTCGAGTGCCCACAGGCGCAACCACGCTTGATTCTGAGATAGACGATGCTAAATATGGCTTTATCGCAGCAGGTAATCTTAACCCGCAAAAAGCCCGCATTTTACTGATGCTGTCGTTAACGCAAAGCAAAGATCCACAGCAGATCCAACGTTGGTTTCAACAGTTTTAAGATTCAACTGCGTGATAAAACAAAAGCCCTGCGAATATTCGTAGGGCTTTTGCATTAATGGCTTACCTGTGAAGTGGTTTTTTCACGAGGCCATGAGCCGAAATATCTAAACTTTGGTGTGATTTTTAAAGCCAAAATTGTGAGGGTTCAACTCAGATTTTCAATCAAGATATTGCTCTATTACTAGATTGGCGAAAAGGCTTCGCCAATTAAGCACTCAATATCTCGCAAATATATGCATACCATTCCACAGTAACCATTAAATCCACAGCTGTTTCAGCTTCCTTCCTCGCTCATTATTTTTCGGCATATTCTGACTATATATCAAGGCGATAAACTATTTTTAGTACGGCATAAGGTATTGATTTTGTGACTTAAAGTGCTTTAGGTACTATAGTGAAAGCTTATTTTATCTGAAACATAGGTGAGCGCTTCCTAGGTTTCTTGTTTGATTTTGGGGGCAAAGTGCGAATTTTAATGAACAATTTCAAGGTAATTAGTTTTGTGCGTCAGTGGTTACTGCTGGCGCTTTTGAGTATGGCGTTGCCACTGCAGGCGAGTGAAGATCCGCTGTGGATGGGAACGACAGGCTTGCCTATGAGTGAGCGGATCCATACCGGTGAACTTGCCAATGGTATGCGTTATTTATTGGTGAGCAATAAGACACCGGAGCAGGCGGTGATAGTGCGGATGCGGGTGGATGTGGGCTCTTTGGTGGAATCAGATACCGAGCAAGGGTTAGTTCACTTTCTTGAACATATGGCCTTTAATGGCTCGACGGGGTTGGCCGCGGGGGAGATGATCCCTACTTTGCAGCGCCTTGGCCTGAGTTTTGGCGCCGATACCAATGCCGTGACAGAGTTTCAGCAGACGGTCTATCAATTTAACTTGCCGAGTAATAGCCAAGATAAAGTCGATACCGCTTTGTTTTTAATGCGAGAAATTGCCAGTAATCTATTACTCGATCCTGCGCTAATTGAACGTGAAAAAGCGGTGGTGTTGTCTGAGCTGCGTGAACGTAGCGGTGCGGATCTTGAGAATTACCGTCATCAATTACAGTTTTTAATGCCAAACACATTGTTGTCAAAGCGCTTCCCCGTGGGTGAGGCGAACAGTATCAGTAATGCCAATCGCGAGACGTTGCTGTCTTTATATCAGCGTTTTTATACGCCCTCACGCACCACTTTAATTGTGGTGGGTGATATCGAGGTAGCCGCGGTAGAACAAAAGATAAAAAAACAGTTTGCCAGTTGGAAAGCCGCGCCTTTGGCCGCTAAAACCAAGGAACAAGCTATTGGTACTGTCGCAGAGCGCCAAAGTGTCGATGCGGCGGCATTTTTTGATCAAAGTCTGTCAACGTCAGTTTCCCTTGGCATGCTAAAACCCATCTCAGCGATTACCGATAGCCCTGCTGTGCGGGAGCTGGAAATGTTGCTCGAGCTTGCCCACGGCATCTTGTATCGCCGTATGGAGTCGCAATTACTGCATAGCCAAGGTTTATATGGTGTAAACCTGCAGGTTGGGCCGCAGTTTGATATTGCCTATGGCACACAAATGAGCCTAGGTACGCAGGAAAATAACTGGCAAGAGGGAATCGCACTCTTGGAGAAAACCCTGCGTCAAGCAAAAGAGTTTGGTTTTAGCCAACAGGAAATTGACCAGCAAATCAAACGTATGCATAAGGGATATCAGCTAAGTGTCGCGGGGAGCAGTACTATTCACAGTGTGAATATTGCCGAGAGTCTAGTGTATTCGGTGGCGGGCAATCGCGTCCCTGTCGAACCTGATTGGCAGCTCGCATTTTTTGAAAAAATAATGCCAACAGTGACACCGCAAAAGCTAAGCCAAGTGTTTAATCAAACATGGAACGCCACGCCGTATTTGTATCTGACCAGCAATAAGCCCATTGAAAATGCTGAAAAACAGCTTATCGCCAGCTACGAGAAAAGCCGTAAACAAGCGGTGAGCGCACCAGCAATCAAGGCGATTGATGAGTTTGCTTATACTCAGTTTGGCGAGCAAGGCAAGTTAGTGGCCGACAGTCAGGATAAGGAAACGGGGATTCGCCAACTGCAATTTGCCAATGGCGTGCGCCTTAATCTTAAGCCTACCAACTTTAATAAAGGCACCACATTGGTCAGCCTAAACATTGGCTTTGGTGAAGTGCCATTCCCTGAGTTGGATGGTTTGTCTTATCTGTTTAACAGTGCGTTTGTGCAGGGGGGACTCAAGGCCCATGATTATGACAGTCTGCAGGATATTTTTGCTGGACAAGATATTTCCATCAACTTAGGCCTGCGTGAGCAAAGTTTTGGCGGCGAGATTAGCACTAATGCCGCAGAGCTACGCACGCAGCTTGGCTTAATGACGGCTTATTTAATTGAGCCGGGTATGGATAAGCAGGCTGAGCAATTGTTTCGTGAACAAGTGATTGCCGAGCAACAAAGTATTCATAGCAACCCACAATCTGAGTTTTCTAATCAGTTTGCCCGTATCTCCCATAATGGTGATAAACGCTATGGTTATGGTGAGCCTGAAGAAATTCTCAAACGTCACTTTGGAGAATTAGCGCCGAGTTTCCATTCGGCCGTCGAGCAAGGGGCGATTGAACTCGCTATTGTGGGCGATTTTGACGAAGCGAGTGCCATTGCTGCTGTGGCTGAAACAATTGGCGCCATTAAGCGTAGCCCTATTGCTAATGCTCAGTCGATAGTACCTGTGTTTCCGAAAGTGCCCGTTCAGAAAACATTAACGCATTATGGTCAACTTGATATGGCGGCACTTGCCATGGTGTGGCCTACAACGGACATGACTCACTTGAGTCAACACGCGGGATTGGGTCTGCTGGAGCAAGTGCTAAGCATTCTATTAACGGAAAACGTGAGGGAGAAGGCGGGCGCGAGTTATTCGCCATCGGCCTTTTCTTACAACGATTTCAATGCCAGCGGTTATGGTTACTTAGGTTTGTTTAGCGTGACGACTCAAGCCATGTTGCCAACGGTTGCCGAGTATTTCACCGCCGCAGTTAAGCAAGTTAAAGCGCCTTCGGGGATCAGTGAGGATTTGCTTAATCGAGCCCGTCAACCTGTGCTTGAGTGGATGCAAGCTGCGCCGCAAACCAATGGTTTTTGGTTAGATCTCACCTCAACTGCCCAGAGTCATCCCGGTCGTTTTGCTGCTTTTAAACAAAGGCAAGCGTTAGCGCAGCAGATGACAGTTGCAGAACTTAATAAATTGGCGCAGCAATATCTACAAGATGATAGCCGTTTAATGATCCAAGTCCTGCCTGCACCGCCAGAACCTCAGCAATGAGTGTTGGTCTCATAGAATAGTAGACTGATCATTCACCGACATATCCCCTGTGGTCGCAAACCGCTGGGGATATTTTTCTACCCCTGTCCTCCTCTATCTTCTTTTACCAACTTTTATTTCACGTTCGTGGTGTTATGCCCACCCATAGGTCGTCAATGGAAATACCTGTTGTCGAAAATGCCACTCACAGATCTGTGCGAGTGAAACTAGGCTAGGCGCAACTTATGTGTGAGATGGCTAATGGGGTGAGGTATATGTTTCGATATCTATTGTGCAGTTTTTATTTACCGATCTTCCTCAGGTGTATTTACGCCGCGATCATCCCGCCTCGCAGGAAGAGTGAAATATAGACACCTTTCTTAAATATTCGCATATCAATATCTTGTGGGAAAAAAGCGAAACTTGGGCCTTAGATGATGTGCTTATTGAGCTTGGGTTAAGCCGTAATATTGTGCTGACCTTGGCCAGTTTTGAGCAGTCACTGTTTGTCGCGGCAGAGCCTCACCACAGCATGATGGCAATTACGCCACAATATTGCGAACAATATGCCCGCCAATTACATCCTGACTTAGTCAGTCGCCCTATTCCGATAAGTGGCGAATATCTTGATAAACTCGCGATCCCTTTTACCTTGATTTGGCATAAGAGAAACAGCCACAACCCCAAAATCACTTGGTTGCGAAGCAAGATAAAAGCGATTTATCAACAGCGTGCGCATGATTAAGGCTGTTATTTACTGCATTAACTTGTTTGGGTAATACCCAATTGCTGACAAATATGTTGGATACAAAGTTCTCGCTGTTGGCACCATAGCCCGTAGCTGACGGGGATAAGTTTAATGCCCGCGCGCTGTAAGAGTTTATACAGTTCAATATTGAAAAAGTCCGCCCATGGCCCTGGGTAACCGATTAAATCTATTGCTAAATATTGGTTACCATAGCGGCACAGAATATCCAGTTCTAGCCCCGCCATATGGTAGGCGCGCCAGACTGTTATGCCTTTTGCTTCAATCGCCAGTGCCACTGACTGGCCGAAGGTATCGAGGGAATCGACATAATTGTGTGCCGCTTGAAATTGGCCCGCCGATGCTAAGTAAGTCGCTAGTAAATTATTGTTGGGGAGCTCATGTGCTTGTACCGACAAAAATAGCCACTGCATCTGTTTAGCGCGGGTGATGGCGACATTGAACATATCAGCGTGATTTAAATACACGGCGGCGCGGCTGTCGTTGGCCGTAATGCTAAACGACAGCAGCATAATATCGCGCTCTTCCCCTTGGAAACCAAAGGGCGTGGCAATCCGTAATTGGTGACGCTCGAGTTGTTGTGCGCTAAAGCGCGCGAGGATTTGCTGGGATAAATACTCCGTCTGATTGCGAAAACAGGAGAGTACACCAATGCTGGAAGGCACTAATACATTATCTTGTTCATCAATCAGTTGAGCTAACTTTTGAATTAATGCCTCAGCTTCTATGGCGTTAATTCCCTTACTATCACGGCTGCCAGTAACGTGGACTCTGTGTAAGTGCCCTGAACTCGTGCAGGGTCTGTGCTGCATAATCTTCAGCATGCCTTGATAAAACTGCTGATTACTAAATTGGATCAGCTCAGGTTTACTCCGAAAATGCTCATTTAAAAATACCACTTGGGATTGGCTCGCAAGGGATTGTGACACTAAGTCGAGCATACTGGCATCACGGTAGCTCATTAGGCCGCGACAATCCGGGGCGAGTCCGAGTTGGGTCTGGATTTGGGTTTGTTTTGCGCGGGATAAAAAAGAGAAATGGCGCAGCTGTTTACTGTCGCCCACCACCAGTGCCGCCTTTGCTCGCTGCAAGGCCGGTAAACATGCGGCAATATTGGCTTGGGTGGCTTCATCAATAATCACTAAATCAAACATTTGCTGCTCCATGGGCAGCACTTTATGTAAGCTGGCAAGGCTCGATAACCAAATGGGAAAGGTTTGTTTTAAGGCATCAAAATCCGTCTTGTAGAAACCGTCGAGTTGCTTAGCGGATTGCCGGGCGCGTAACGCACTGGCAAAACTCACCAGCGTACTGCGCTTATTTTTGAGTAATTGGTTTAATCGATAGTGAGTGGCCAATTGTAAGTATTTGAGGCTTAAGTCTTCTTTTTGCGCGATGAGGGCCGTTAATTTATCGAGTTCATTCCATTGCTGGGCAAACCTTTTTATACCTGCACGGTAAGCCCAGTTGTAAAATCCTAAGCGCCAACGGGATTGTCCTTGTTGTAAGGTCGCCAGTTTTTGGCCGCGACGTATGGCATGTCGGCAATGACGTATAAAGCCCGCTTCCATTTTGACTTGCTCGCGAGTCACGGTATTAAGTTGCTGTTTTGCATTGAGTAGCAACCTATCCGATACGGCTTCATCTGATGCAGGGTGCTGACCATGGAGCATTTCATCAATCTGGTTTTTAAGGACTTTTATAAACTGCGGCGAGCCAGCTCGAATAAGACTGCTCCCAAGCTGGAATTGTTGCTGTAACTTGTCGGCAATGACATCAACAGCAACATCGGTATGGGCGACGATAAGTACCGATTTACCCCTTAATACCTGCTCTGCTGCCACAGTGGCTATGGTGTAACTCTTACCTGTTCCCGGTGGGCCTGAGATCTGCCCCAAAGTATGATTGGCCGCAATCTTTAAGGCCTGAATTTGCGCGCGGCTTAACAGCCCAGGAAGATAAGCCTCTTGCGTGTTTACACTGGCGCTGATTGATGTTGTTTGTTGTGTTTCTGCGAATAGCGCTTTAAGTGGTGCTGATGGTTCAGGCGCTGTCATTAGTTTGTCGAGTTCGTGCAAAATGCCCCGACTTGCGATCGAACGTTCTGCCAAAATGATTTGGCTTCGACTAACAAGAAACTGCCCACGTTTACGGCATAAGCTAGTGAATTCAGCCTCATCGATCAGCTTGGGAAAATGCAATAAGTGACTGGTATCAACATCGGCTTGGCCCGCCCGCAGCCAAGATATCCAGCCACTGACATCCGTTGGATTATCGCGTAAATCTTGGCTTAGGCTATGTCCTTCAACGACTAATTTTTCTAATAGAGCTTCATTGATAGTGAATGGTCCGCTGCCAGCTAGAGTGTTATTGCTCTCTAGGTAGAGATTATCGCCGTCAGCCTGTAATTGGCATTCGCGGTACAGCAGTGGCGTCACGACTTTACGTTTTTCGCCATTAAGGTCGACTGTGCCGCAGAAAAACAGACAGCAGTGCAATAATACCTTTTCACGTAAATACAAAGCGCTACGTGCTAGTAATGCACTGGCGGGAGCAAATGGCACTGGCAAGCGGGGTAGGAAGCCACTGCTTAACTCGTCTTCATGTTGGAGTAATAGCTGATCTTGCTCGGCAAGCTTGTGGCTAGACCAGAGATTGATTTCAGCACTATCGTGTTGAAAACATTGTTTGTAGTAGTTGAGAATCCCTTGCAAATCCTATCCATCCCAAAGGCTTAATTGGCGATGCGAGAGTAACCTAATCGCATTAGTCGAACAAGGTTTGTACCGTCTGAGGATAGTTTATCCATAGTCGCTTTAAGCCTAAAAGAGAGGTGTTCGATAGATCAGCCATTTTCCACTGGAGCAGAATTTTTGAGAGGCGAGCAAAAGTATCAGCAACCGCATTTGTATCAATTAAGGGCCTGAAAAGTGTGGTTTGTATCACTTCTTGCTTTGTTATTGAAATGTTTGTTAAGTGTTTGAGTTTGTAAAATATTTGCTTTTGTTTTTAGTGGAAATGGCCATTGTTGTCATTGTATAACTGCGTAGATTGAACTGAATTTTTGTCTGCTAATGAGGGAAACAATGATAAAAAGTAAGCTAAAGGGATTCGCTGCGGTGGCTGTTGCCTGTTTAGCGGTAACGGCATGTGGCTCAGATGATAATAATGAAGAGGGCACAGATCAAAATGCCACCTATGTGCAATTCTATAATGCTTCAGCTGGAAGCACTGCTACTGCACTCAAAGTTGCCGATAAAACCTATGAAAGTGTGATCTATGGGGACACTATGCCGCGATTTACGTCGACGGCTGGCGTAACTGCGATTGAAGTGATGGCTAAGGATGCCTCTGATAAAGATATCTCTATTTATAAAGAAAATATCGATTTGAAAGTTGCAACGGACCATTTCTTTGTATTACATGGTGATTTTACCGAACCTAAATTACTTAATATCAACTATTCTCGCACTGAACTCGATAAGCTCAACGAAGTGGCTGAAAACAGTAAAATGCAGCTCTTGATTGCCAATACTGCTGTACATGCCCAAGCCTTTGACGCTTATGTTTCTAAGTCGACCCAAACCTTTGCCGATGCTGTGATGTTAGGCAGTGTGGCTTACGGTGAAGTGTCGCAGCCGCAAGTGATGGATACGGGTGAATATAAGGTTTACCTCGCACCAGCGGGAACAACCAATGTTTCTTATACAACTGCGAACATTAAATTCAGTTCTAAGGTGCCTTATAAGCTGATCATCCGCGAAGGTTTTGGTGCTTCGGATTCAAAAATTGCCTTGGACAGTGTCGATTCAACCACCAATGTTCGCAACCATGTGGCATTAGAAGCGAGTGTCGATTATCGCGTCTTTAACGGTTTAGGTTCGCACATTATCGATGTGAAAGTGGCCAGCAGTAAGCAAGATACTCTGTTTAGCGAAGTGCCATCTTTTGGGGTGACTAGCTATCAAGGTGCTGAGTTTAATGATTTTGGTGTGAGTGTGTTCGACCACGGTACGCAAAATAAATTGCTCGATAATGTGCTTATCACCCTGAACCAAGATGAGATTAAAACCATCTTCATCTATGAGCAAACGACCGAGCAGGGCAGCCAAGTGAAGGCGATGGAGATGAAGCAAACTCAGACTCCAAGTCCCTATAGCTTTAAGTTCGACATTGTGAGTTTTGCCGATAAAAGCAATCTAACCGTGTATTTCTTAAAGGCAAATGACACGATTGAAACGGCTGTAAATAAGATCACCGCAGTCAATCCAGCGAGCCCTCAGTCAGTGACTGTGCCAGCTGGTGAATATTCTATTAAGGTTATCGCTGTGGAAAACGGTACTAAAACCGTTGTCTATGCATCCGATTTAATGGATTTCAGCAATGAAGATAATGTGACTATGGTGCTGAATAAAGATCCTTCTACTAGCTTTGGTTATAACTTGATTAAGATCTAACCGCTAAGGTGAGTGAACTTAGCTAATACAAGAGCGCTACTTAGGTAGCGCTTTTTTTGCTGTTTTTTTGTGCTCGTTTTAGTGGGCTTAGTAGATTGAGCATTATTGTCTTAGCATTCACTTTTTATTGATTGTGGCTGCGGGGTTAATGTAGGCTGATCGGCAAAAATTAAGCCGAGCATTGCTGTTGTGTGAATAACGCGAGCAATATAGGAAAAGGAGTTCACTGTGATGAGTAAAGGATTTAAAGACGGCCATTTCCAAATTGGTGAAGGCAGTATTAGCGGCACTATAGCGTGTATGTTAGCGATATTATCGTTTCTGGGTGTATTGGCGTTTCATTTTCCCGAATATCTCACCACTCCAGAATTACGCCAAAGCTATAATGTCGATGTTATTCGCAGCTTGATATTTGTCGCCTTAGTGGTATCGGGCAGTTTAGGTTTATTGAATTTTATTCGAAATAAAAATAAGCGTTTCGGCTTTGTGGCTTGGGTATTTGTGAGTTTAGCGATTGCCTTTGGTGGTCATCAAGTTGAGGTCGAGCCTTTTGCTAATCATAAGGTCTCACTGGGTTTAGATTGGTTTATTTTAGACTTATTAGGCTCAACCTTAATTTTCATTTTTATCGAGAAATGGCTACCCCATAAACCAGAACAAGCAATATTGAGACCCGAGTGGCAAGGGGATTTAAACCATTTTTTGGTGAATCACTTAGCGATTGGATTTGTATTATTGGTGGCAAACCAATTTGTGCAGTCGACCTTTTCTTGGGCAATTTCCAGCACAGTGCAAAGCTTTATCGCGGATCTTCCCTTTGCGTTGCAACTGTTGTTGATTTTATTGGTCGCCGATTTAATGCAATATGCGGCGCACCGTGCCTACCATGAAATTCCTTTCCTGTGGCGCTTCCATTCGGTGCACCATAGCGCGAAACATTTAGATTGGTTGGCTGGTTCAAGGCAACATATGTTTGAGTTGATTGCTACCCGTTGTTTAGTGCTCACGCCGATTTTTATCTTGGGATTCTCCAAAGACATCATCAGTATTTATGTGATTATCGTTGGCGTGCAGGCGGTCTTTAATCATGCCAATGTGCAGGTTAACTTTGGCTGGCTACGTTACTTAATTGTCAGTCCGCAATTCCACCATTGGCACCATGCTTCCGATAAGGCGGCAATCGACCGTAACTATGCTGCCCATTTTTCTTTTTTAGATTACCTATTTGGGACTGCAGTTCGAGGTCAGAAAGAGTGGCCAGAGCAATATGGTGTCGTGGGCGATTACATGCCTGTTGGCATGTTTAAGCAGCAATTGTATCCCCTTGGTTTAGCGAAGAAAGACACAAAATAATGGCACTGCAACTGGAATGGTTTGTTTTGGAATGATTGTCTGGGAGTATTTGTTAGGTCAACTGAGTTGTAACGGTTAACTTTGACACCGGGATAGAAACAAGCCCAACACAGCGCTTGGGAACCGCGCTTTGTTGGGCTTTTTGCTGTTCAAACTACAATCGTTATTCGGAAATTTTCAGTTCTTGGCCTGGCTTAATAATGCTTTTACCATTGAGTTGGTTCCACTTCATTAAATCGGCCAGTTTAACCTTATTCTTACGGGCGATTTTATCCAGCGAATCACCAGATTTCACTTTGTAAGTGGTCGCTTTTACTGCAGGTTTATCGGCCGATGTTGAGGTAGTCGCTTTAGCTTTGGTCGACGACTTATTGCTCACTTTTTTATCTGTCTTCGCCTTGGTTTTAGTGGGTTCAGGCTCATTATCATTGCCCGCCATTGGCGTTAACAGTGTGAGCTCTTGGCCGATTTTTAGGCGGTCCGATGTCAGATTGTTGGCCTGTTTTAATGCTTTCACTGACATATCAAACTTGGCTGCGATTGTGCCTAGGCTATCACCAGATTTGACGATATAGCTTTGGCTGTCATAGCGTTTTTGAGCGTATAGCTTGTCTTGATTTTCCTGATAATGACCTATGTTTTCCAGCGGTAAGGCGATTTGATATTTGCCTTTGCTGGGGATTACACCTTGGCGAAAGCCTGGGTTATAGGTTTTAAATTCTGCTTTGCTGAGCCCTGCTGCATTAGCAATCTGGCCAATATCTACGCCATTAGGTGCTGGCACTCTTTCCAAGAAAGGGCGGTTAGCAATAGGGGGGACTTTTAAACCGTAGTGGTTGGGATTTCGAATAATCTGAATAAATGCCAGCCACTTAGGGACTGTTTGTACTCGCTTAGCGGGGATACCCAGTGACCAAAAGTCCGTAGGTTTGCCCTTGGCTTTGTTTTTATCAATGGCGGCTTTGATCACTAGCTCACCGGTATTGTAGGCGGCGACGGCGTTGATCCAGTCTTTGTCTAAGGTGTCGTATAGGTGCTGTAGATAGTCGAGCACTGCATCGGTTGAGGCCAGCGCATCTTTACGGCCATCGTAGGCAGAATTCACCGTTAAGCCAAAATTACGTCCAGTAGCAGGGATCATTTGCCACAGTCCTGCGGGGCCGTTAGCTTGTGCTAAAGGGTTATAGCCACTTTCGACTATGGGCAATAACGCCAATTCTAATGGCATGTTACGCGCTTCGAGCTGGCTGACTATGTAATATAAAAATGGCTCGGCGCGATCGCCAACCTGATTCATAAATTTTTGTTTATCATCGAAAAAGTTACGCTGTTTACGTAGTTCGGCATCATCATGGACGTCAATGGTATTGGCGTGTTGGATCTTTTCCCACACGTCGCTGTACTGCTCAACCACTGCGGGTGGCGTTTGATGCTGTTGTGGCGAGTGGTCGTTATCGTTACTGACATCACTTGCTGTGGCATTGAATTCAGTGGTTGATGGGCTTGCTGATGTTGTAGCGCAACCGCTCAGTAGGGCTATTAGCATGGCAAGCATAAGCACTGTAAAAGAGTGCGTTTGGCGAAAATGTGTCCGCATGATTGTCCTGTGATGAGTTGACTGGGCATTCCATATTGGTGCACATGCTAATCTGTTTTCGAGTTTCTGGATAGCTCCCCCAAGTTTTACCTATCGTATCAAAGTTGTCTTAAGGCCGATTGTGCCGCCCTTTGATTGCAGATCCTGCGTTTAGCTTTGTCGATTTATACGCTACCATAGCCGCGATTTTTTCATTAACTTGGGTAGCAAAGTGCAGACGTTAGCGCAGTTAAGGGCAGGGCAGTTACAAGGGATTACACGTTTACAATTGGTTGAGGATTTAACCGAGTTCCCGCGGGAGATTTTTGATTTAGCCGATACCCTCGAAATCCTCGATTTATCGAATAATCAACTGAGCACTTTGCCCGAGGATTTACACCGCTTATCGCATTTAAAGATAATTTTCGCCTCGAATAATCGCTTTGAACATTTGCCTGAGGCATTAGGGCGCTGCACAAATTTAGAGATGATTGGCTTTAGGGCCAATCAAATCAAAACAGTGACTGCTGCGGCATTACCGCTGCAAACCCGCTGGCTCATCCTAACCGATAACCTCATTGAGACATTGCCTGCGGCCATGGGCGATTTACATCGTCTGCAAAAATTAGCTTTAGCGGGTAACCGTTTAACAACCTTGCCCGAGTCGATGGCCAATTGCCGCAACTTAGAGTTAGTGCGTTTATCGGCCAATCAACTCCACGCACTGCCAGCTTGGTTACTCAGTTTGCCCAAACTGACTTGGCTCGCCTTTGCGGGAAATCCATTCAGCCATACCTTAGTCGATCCCCACGCCGATGTGGCCACAGTGGCGAATGTGACTCTGGGTGATATCAAGTTGGCTGAAAAGCTTGGCGAAGGGGCTTCTGGGGTCATTTATCGAGGCGATTGGTTGAATCAAGCCATGATAGCCGCGACGGGGGCGGCGCAGATTGCGGTAAAACTCTTTAAGGGTGAAGTGACGAGCGATGGTTATCCTGCTGACGAGTTAGATTGCTGTCTCACAACGGGTGATCATCCCTGCCTTATTAAGGTCGTGGCGCACATTAGCCAAAAAGATCAATTGGGTTTAGTGATGGAACTTATTCGACCAGGGTTTAGTAACTTAGGGTTACCACCAAGTCTTGTCACCTGCACTCGCGATACCTTTAAAGACGGTAGCGAATTTCGCCTTGATGAAGTCGCCAAAATCACACACCAGTTGGCCGATGCGATGGCGCACATGCATGCTAAACAAGTAAGCCATGGTGATGTCTACGCCCATAATATTATGGTTAATCAACAGATGAGCTTATTGTTTGGGGATTTTGGTGCGGCATCAAACTTACGCAATCTATCGACAGCAGAACGCTTAGCGATAGAAGCTATTGAAGTGCGGGCGCTCGGTTGCTTGATTGAAGATCTGTTGGCCTATGTGGATGCATCGGCCTATGTGAGTGCCTCGATTGGCCCTCTGTACTACACACAGTTGAGTGCGATTAAAGACGAGTGCATGCAGTTAGATGTGGCTCAGCGCCCCTGTTTTGCAGACGTGAAAAAGGCCATCGGAGCCCTATTAAAAGGTAAATAGTGGCTTGCTAATAGGCTGGCTCTACACTTGTTTCAAGTTTGCTGTATTTTATGGTTGTTTGTGTGATTTAAGTGCTCACTATTAAGTTTATCGTTAAGTTATTGTTTTGTTTGGTTGTGTAACCGAGTTTTTACTGGCACTGACTGGGATTAAGCCTATAGGCTGTATACCCAAATAACCTCAAATTGCTGAAACAGGCACTTTGGGGGGACTTGGTATTAGTTTTGGGTTCAATCCGGTTTGCTGTTGTCGGATAGGATGTCCGTTGAATAGTAAGAACGATAGGTTTGCATACTATGTTTACACGAACGCTGTTTATACAAAGAGTAACTGAACGAGCACGCAGTGCATGCGATATGTCATTAAAAAGCCATCCCCATCATCTCCCAAAGGCGCCCTTATTCGCGCCTTTGCCGTTTCTACTGGCGAGTGTTTTCGCTTTAGCCCCTATGGCCGTGATGTCGGCGGACAAGGTTGACATTATCCCTGTGACGGTCGAGGCCGTTAAAGAAACGTCCTTTGCCGATGTAGTGAATGAAGTCGGTAAAATCAACGCTATCGATTCAGCCACACTGAACTTTAATGCTAGCGAAAAAATTAGCGCGATTCATTTTAGTAACGGCGACAAAGTGACTAAAGGTCAAGTGATTGCCGAGCAGGACAACATTAAAGCCAAGGCTGATTTAGACAAAGCCAAGAGCACCTTAGCACTGGCTAAAACTAAGCTGGAGCGTATCGAAGACTTACTGATTAAAGAACCCTTTGCGCTTGCTAAGCAAGATGTGGATGAGCTACGGGAAAATGTGAATCTGGCCGATGCAGATTTTCGCCAGAAACAAGCCACCATGAACGATTACCTGATCAAGGCTCCCTTCGATGGTCAGTTGACCAGCTTTAGTCAGTCTATCGGCAGTCAAATTGGTGCTGGTACGGCCTTAGTCACCCTCTATAGTTTAAATCCGGTCGAAGTGCGTTATGCCATCAGTCAGAAGGATTTAGGCAAGGCGCAAAAGGGCCAAAAGGTGAATGTGACTGTTGAGGCCTATGGTAATAAGGTATTCAAAGGGTTAGTTAACTATGTTGCCCCAGCGGTAGATGAAAGCTCAGGACGGGTTGAAGTGCATGCCGCCCTTGAAAACCCTGAGTTTAAGCTTGCTCCTGGCATGTTCGCCAACATCAAGCAGTTCTATAGTCTAGGGATTAAACGTCTATTAGTGCCGCAAAATTCGATTATTGCCAATAACGATGAACGTTTTGTCTGGCTAGTGCAGGGCGATAGCGTAGTAAAACAAGTAGTTAAACTCGCTCAAAATACAAATGACGGTTATGCCGTCGTGACTGAAGGTTTAGCCGAAGGCGATTTAGTCGTTAAAACGGGTATGCAAAACCTCAAGTCCGATAGCAAGATCAAAGTCGTGCAGGATAGAAACACTGGAGATAAAGCGGCAACATCAAGCGCTGATAAAGGTGCTGATTCAGGCGCTACTCCAAATATTGAGGTGGCTGAATAATGCGTTTACCCGAAGTCTGTATTCGTCATCCTATCTTCGCCTCCGTACTCAGTATTATGGCTGTGTTACTGGGCTTGATTGCCTTTCAAAAACTCGATATCCAATACTTCCCTGAGCATACCACCCACTCGGCATCTGTGAATGCGTCGATTGCAGGGGCGAGCGCCGATTTTATGTCGAGCAACGTGGCCGATAAGTTGATTGCTGCGGCTTCGGGCATAGATAAAGTCGATACTATGTCGACCGACTGTAGCGAGGGGCGTTGCTCATTAACGATTAAATTCAATGATGACACCAGCGATATTGAATACACCAACTTAATGAACAAGTTGCGTAGCAGCGTCGAAGGGATTAACGATTTCCCCCAGAGCATGATAGATAAGCCCACAGTCACCGACGATACCTCGGCCACGGATTCGGCCAGTAATATCATCACCTTTGTGAACGCGGGTGGCATGGAAAAGCAGGCTATGTACGACTACATTAGCCAGCAGTTAGTACCGCAACTCAAACAAGTTCAAGGCGTTGGTGCCGTTTGGGGGCCATATGGTGGCTCACAAAAGGCGGTCAGAGTCTGGCTCAATCCTGAGAAAATGAAAGCGCTGAATATTAAAGCTGCCGATGTGGTGGGCACGTTAGGCTCTTACAATGCCAGTTTTACCTCGGGTGCGATCAAAGGTAAGTCGCGGGATTTCTCGATTAACCCTCTGAATCAAGTTGAAACGCTTGAAGACGTGAAGGATCTGGTGATTAAGGTCAGCGAGGGTAAGATCATCCGCGTGTCCGATGTCGCCGATGTGGTGATGGGCGAGGAAAGTCTGTCGCCGAGTATGTTGTCTATCGGTGGACATAGTGCAATGTCATTGCAGATTTTACCGCTGAGCAACGCTAACCCAGTGACAGTGGCTTCGAACATTAAAGCCGAAATTGCACGCATGCAAAAACATTTACCCCAAGGCTTAGAAATGAACTTGGCCTACAACCAAGCTGATTTTATTGAAGCCTCCATCGACGAAGGGTTTTCTGCGTTGATTGAAGCAGTGATCTTAGTTTCGCTGATTGTGGTGTTATTTTTGGGTAGCCTGCGGGCGGCATCGATCCCCATTATTACCATTCCCGTGTGCGTGATTGGGGTGTTTGCTGTGATGTCGGCGCTCGGATTTAGTATCAATGTGTTGACTATTCTGGCGATTATTTTGGCCATTGGCCTGGTGGTGGATGATGCCATTGTGGTGGTCGAGAACTGCTATCGCCATATTGAAAACGGTGAAACGCCTTTCAATGCGGCGATTAAAGGCTGTCAGGAGATCATTTTCCCTATCATTGCGATGACGTTAACGCTCGCCGCCGTGTATCTGCCGATCGGATTAATGTCGGGCTTAACCGCCGATCTGTTTCGGCAATTCTCCTTTACCTTAGCAGCGGCCGTGATGATCTCTGGCGTGGTGGCGTTAACTTTGTCGCCTATGATGAGCGCTTATCTTATCAATACCACTGAGCAACACCCTAAATGGTTTAGCCGAGTCGAGAATGCGCTGCAGCAGTTAAATCATTTGTATATCAATGAGCTGAATAAGTGGTTTTTCCGCAAGCGCTTGATGTTTGGTGTGGCTGTGGTTTTGGTGGGTCTTGCGGGTATTGCTTACTGGCAATTACCCAAAATACTCTTGCCTGCGGAGGACTCCGGCTTTATCGATGTGGCGTCTAATGGCCCTACCGGTGTCGGTCGGCAGTATCATCTCAATCACAATGCTGAGCTTAATGGCGTGATGGACGATCATCCCGCGGTTGGGGCTAACTTGTCCTATATCGAGGGAGAGCCAGTGAACCATGTGCTACTCAAACCTTGGGGTGAGCGCAGTGAGGGTATAGATGATGTGATCAGCGACTTGATTGCAACATCAAAGGAAAACGTTTCTGCTTATAACATGTCGTTTAGCATTCGCTCAGCAAATAATCTCAATATTGCCAATGACTTGCGTTTAGAGCTGACGACCTTAGATCGGAATAAGGACGAACTCAGCAAAACCGCCGCCAAAGTGCAAAAGTTACTCGAGGATTATCCTGGCCTGAATAACGTAGGCAACTCAGTGCTTAGGGATCAACTACGCTACGATCTGTCTATCGATCGCAACGCCATTATCCTTTCAGGTGTGAGTTATGGTGATGTCACTAATGCGCTTTCTACCTTTCTTGGCTCAGTGAAGGCGGCGGACTTACATGCTACCGATGGTTTTACTTATCCTATTCAAGTGCAAGTAAACTTAGACAAACTGAGTGATTTTAAAGTGTTGAATAAGCTGTATGTCACTTCTGAATCTGGGCAAGCACTGCCATTGTCGCAATTTGTGTCGATTAAACAGACTACGGCAGAATCTAACATTAAGACGTTTATGGGTCTTGATAGCGCTGAATTGACGGCAGATATTATGCCCGGTTATTCAACTGATGAAATCAAAACCTACTTAGATGAACAATTACCGACATTGCTTAATGATGCCCAAGGCTTTAAATACAATGGCGTGGTGAAGGATCTTATGGATTCGCAGGCGGGCACTCAGTCGCTATTCTTGCTGGCATTGGTGTTTATCTATTTGATTTTGGCTGCGCAGTTCGAAAGTTTTGTCGATCCCTTAATTATCTTACTGACAGTGCCCTTGTGTATTGTCGGTGCGTTATTGACCTTAGCCTTGTTTGGCCAGAGTGTGAATATCTATTCGCAGATTGGTTTATTAACCTTAGTGGGGCTAGTGACTAAGCACGGTATCTTGCTGGTGGAGTTTGCCAATAAGCAACAAGACCAAGGTTTGAGTGCGATTGAGGCGGCGCGAAGCAGTGCCAAATCTCGTTTAAGACCGATTCTAATGACGTCTTTAACCATGATTTTAAGTGCGATTCCTTTAGCCTTGGCATCGGGACCGGGCTCGTTAGGGTTAGCTAACATAGGTTTAGTCTTAGTCGGAGGTCTGTTAGCGGGCACTTTCTTCTCGTTATTTGTAGTGCCTGTGGCCTATGTCGCTATGGCTGAATTGAAGGCCAAGGATGTGCTTGCTAGACTGCGAAGTGCTTAAGTTGAGTTTTATGCGCTGGGTTTATCGAGCTTAGACTGAGAGGCATGGGTTCAACTTGCCTTTAAATACGTTATGATTTAAGCCAACGGCTAAACGCGTTGGCTTAATTTTTTGTCGATAACTTAATGATCTTTGTTGTATTTAAGCGAGTGTTTAAGTGCGAGTGGATTTGCCTCATCAGCGACGGAGAGCTGGCATTATGAGTTTGTTACATTGCTTTCATAGAGCTTTTTTATATTTGGCTTGCTCGGCTGGATTGATGTTTGCCTCTCCCGTCATGGCCTCTTTTTGGGATTCTTTATTTCGTAGTGAGTTGCCCGTCGATCAAGTGACTGCACCTGTAGACAGTCCGCGTTTTGAGTTCGTCGGTGTCTTACCTGCTAATACGCAATTAGAACTTGTCGGTTATTACGTCTCATCTGTTTGTACTCGAAAGGAAATCCGTTTTCCCAGTGGTGATATTGCTAATCCTTACCGCGCGACATTCGAAGAAACCTCAGTGCTGCGGCAAGTGATTAGCAGTGGTAGCAAAGCGAGTGAGTTTTCGCTGCCCTTAGCTTTGAACGGTGGCGGCGATTGTCAGTGGCGGCTTGAGGATTTAATGCTCGATGTGACAATACTGCCGAACCATCCGTTGTGGCAAAGGGCTAAAGCACTTAAACAACAATACCTTGCTAAGTTGCAGCGCACTTCTGTTGTGGATGCGGCACAAGTTGCTAGCCAAACGACGTTGCCGACTCAAGTGTCACCCCACGATGATTTTTATTTAAGTCATGAACTTAATATCGATCCTATTCATGCGGGTAGCGAGGCGGATAATTCGTTGCTTGCGACTACGCCTTTATCTTTAGCGCCAGTTTACTATCCAGTATTTATTCATTCTCCTAAGGAAGACAAACCCTTCGAGGCTAGGCTGAAAAGTAGTTTGCAGCAAATTTCTAGCCTATGGGCTAGTCCTTATACTCAAGCGGTTCGTCGCGGTGATGAGGCTGTGATGCGGGTGAATTTTAATCCACAGATTGCCGAACAGTATGAGGTCAATGTTTGGTATCAGCCTGATACGGTTGAGGTGAATTATCCCGATGGTACTCAATATACTTATGCTAACGGTGATGTGAAATTGTATGCCTATGGTAAACCTGAATCTCAAATCAAGACGTTAGCTCAGAGTGCCAAGGCCGAAGATAAGCGCTTCTTGGCACGTATCTATGAGCTTGGGCACGCCTTACCCAAGGATAAAATTAAGGCACAGAAATATTACCGTGAAGCCGCTGAAGCTGGCGATATTGAGGCGCTGCATTGGATGCGAGATCAAGCGGGTTACGCGGGGCGTGCCGATGAAAAGATCTATTGGCTGGAACGCGCCGCAAGCTTTGGTGATAACGCGGCAAAGCTTGAGTTAATCCGTTTACCTTTATCGGTTATCGAGCGTGGCTTGGTTAATACAGGTGCGGATAAGGTCCGTGAAATGCAAGCATGGCAGCAGTTAAATCAGCTAGTTGAGCAAGGGTTGCCTGAGGCAAGAAGTCTGATGGCGTTTTATCAAGTGTTATCTTGCTCGCCCTATTTTAATGCTACAACGGCATTGGAAAATTATCGCCAAAGCGTTAAAGCTCAACCTGATTTAGCGCGAGATGCTGCCGAAACCTATTATTACTTTAAAGAGGATTTTGAGCAGAGCGAAGAGTTTTGGAACATTGCCGCCGAGCGAGATCTTTACGCCGCCGCTGAACTTGCCAATATCCTGTTATTGGAACCCTATCGAGATACGGTTAACGCGCGATACTGGTTAGAAAAAGTGACAACCTTGGGTGCTAAACAAGGTTTGCAGGCGGATATTCTAGGCAATGCTTACTTTCAGTTCGCAACCTTATTAGATAAAGGCGAGGGTGGACCGGCCGATGCTAAAGCAGCGTTAACGCTTTATCAGCAGAGCATTGAAATGGCAGAGCGGTTTTCAAACGACTATGCAGTGAGGGCCAAGGAGAGAGTGCAAGTGCTCGAAGGGATGCGCTAATAACGTATTGTCGCTAAAGACTCTATGACGTCAGTGTCGCTTATTCAGCTTATCTTCAATAAAAATCCCTGCCGAAGCAGGGATTTTGTTATTTATTCAAATGCTTGATTTATGCGTAATGGCTAAAACTGCTTATTTAAGTAATGCGAGTCATCAAACTAGCGTAAATCAACCAGCAGTGCGACTCCTGAACTCTGGGGTTCACTTTGCACTGTGATGTAATACCACCCCACGTTTGGCGCATTGACTGTGATGCTTTCCCGCGTGTTGGCGGGTGTCACAGAGGCTGCATCGAAGTGTTGAGCATTCGCCCAAGTCGTCCCCGAAAACAGGCTAACATCACCACTGCCGTGGGCGGAGTTGATGCTTAGCTGATTAGTTCCCTCTGGTACCCAAAGGTAATAATCGTTGCGCCCATCGGCGGTGCAAATGGCTTTGCCAGCACTGAGCTCACCATAACTTAAAGGTGATTGCGTCGCGCAGGCGTTGGCAATGAGCACCGGATCGGGTGTGTTACTCGTGCCTGTGCTTAAGGTCAGTGTTACGCCGCTAAACTCAGTGGCAGTATCAATCGTGATATAACGCCAGCCACGATTGGCGCTGAAGCTAAGCGATTCTTGATTTCCTGCTTGAGCGCTCTTTGCATCGGCATTATCTGCGTCGGCCCACTGACTGGCATTGAAGTAAATATTGGCATCCCCAGAGCCGCCCTTAGTGGTGACAGTGAACTGGGTATTATCTTCCTCAACCCAGAAGTAGAAGCTGTTACGCCCGCCACTGATGCACTCATTTTTGCCTAGGGTGAGCTTACCGTAATCTAAGGTCACTGCGCCACAATTGGCTGGTGGCTCAGGATCCACGCCGCCATCCCCCAGTTCGGGGTCGATTTCAGCAAATAGCTCAGTGGTGCTGACTTGCATATCGACGCCGCCAAAGTCCCCCGATAAGGTAATGTAGTGCCAATACTCGTTAGGGTTTAACTGCACCTTAATCACTTGATAATTACCATTACCGATACCAGCCCCTTGGTTTTGCTCAGGGCTTGCCCAGCCTCTAGAATCGAAATAAATGTCGGCATCTCCCCAACCACCGCCAATCTTGATCCAAAGCTCTTGGGCTGTGCGATTGGTATTGGTGAAGCTGAAACTGGCGCGGCCGAGTTTTGAATCGATACATTCCATCGGCACATCAATTTTCAGGCTGGCCGATTCAGTGTAACGGTAGGCTTCGTTCGTCACTTGGCAAGGCGAGTAATCCTTACTGATTGTGCCCGCTGGTCCTGTCCAGTTGCCTTCGCGGCCACTGGGCTCAGCGTCGACATCACTCGGGCCCTTATCGACTATGCCATCGTCAGCCGTGCTTAAACCACTGGCGAGCCAACCCTGCCATTCGTTATCGTAACGTGTGCCGATATTATCCATAAAGGCTTGATATTCTGCATATTGATCGTTGCGTAGGTAGGCCAGAATCTGTCTCACATCGTCCCTGTGGTGTTCAAACATGAAACGCACCGCTAGATAACCCCAGCGATAGATGCGGTCTTGGCCAGATTCATAGTTGTTTTTGAAGATGGTCGATAACATATACTCACCGGTTTCGCCCATGGCAATTGCCGCAGGGTTTGCGTCACGGTAAGAGATGTATTCTGCGAGGCCTTCAATCCACCAAATGGTATTGGCCGAAGTGCCACGACTAAAGTCACCAAACAGGTTATAGCGTCCATCGAGGTAGTGTACGTATTCGTGTTGCAGGTTCCAGACGTGGAAATCTGGCGTGCGCCATTCGGCTTCATAGGCGATAAAACGTGCCTGATTTTTGAGTCCAGCGGGCGAACCTTCTAAATACATGCCACCATTGTCGGTACTGATACCAAAGATACTGTTGGCTAAGGATTTATACTCAGACGAACTGCCGAAGATCACTAGCTCTAAGTCATCGTTGTTATCCTGCCCCACGGGTTGCATGCCCGTTTCGAGTTTACTGTGGAAATAACTTTCTTGGCTGGTCAGCACATCACAGGCCCATTTGGCTTGATCTTGATAGAGATCTTGGGCGCGGATCTTGAGGCTGTCGGAGCATTTCCAATTAAAAGGTAAAGCATCGGCTTCTAACTGCGCCTTAAAACCACAGATATTGTAATCGTTACAATGGCTGCGATCGTAATAGTCGGCCATTTCTGCCGCCGCGTACCAAAGCACTTTGCTCGGTTCGGTTTTGCTGGTGCTGCTGAGAATGTTTTTGACCAGCTGGGTCACTCGTGGACGCATGGCATCAATGTAATACAGCCTAGATAACTCTTTAACTGAGTTGACCAAAAGGTACTCTGCATTGGTGCCTAACAAGTTGCGATGTTCGAGTTGGAAGTTATTCAGCGCATCTAAAATCCCTTGATCACGCGCGAACAGCGCCTGCATGTCATCATTCCATTGGGCGCGGAATAAGGTGGTAAACACTGAGTTTGCTGCGGCGTTCATGGCGAAACTGGCTTGCCAGTTAGCGTCGTAGTCCGTTAGCACTTTTATGGTGACATGATTAAAATCGGCGCCGAGCTCGGCAGAGTCAATCAGGATTAAGGCTTCTTTCAACACACCAGCATTAGCATCGGAGACAGTCCAAATCGCAGCGTTCGCAAATAAAGCATTAAGGGCAGATTTTAAGCTGACCTTAGCAGCATTGCTGTAAGCGGGCACATCATTTGGGCTGTAAAACTGCACATAAAGGGCGGCACGAATAAAGTAAATATGGGACTCAAGATGCTGAATATCGACCCCTGTGTAGTCCTTTGCTTTAGTGGCAATGGCGTTGGCCACACTGATCACATTGGCCTCGCTAAATAGTGCGGTCGCGCTACTGCCTTTGAGGCTATAGAGTTTACCGACACATTCGGGCGTAGATTGGCTCAGTTCATTGACTAGTGCCTGACCTGATTTCCCAACAAAGTCACTGCAGTCGCTGACTTGCATCGCGGCGCTACGATTCTGCAACTTAAGTGGGGGTTGTTCCGAGACCTCTATCTGACGTTTTTGGCGTGAATGAATCTTAGGCTGCTCTGTCATCGTCGGATCATTGGGGGATGCCATCAATGGCGTCTCCCGCAGTAGCGGTCTATGTGATTCAATTAAGCTAATCGGTGCAGAGGGCGGTGGCGGGACGGGTTGAGCTGGTGAACTGTTTGGTGTGTTGTTGCCTAATGGGGGGCTTGCATGAGTGTTATGGGCAAGAACGGGAGTTGCAATCGCTAAGCTAATTGCTGCGAAGAGTAGTGTGTTTTTCATTGTGAATCCGTAGTTATCTAGTCTGCAAAGCAGATCTTCCTTGGGCGTTATTTGATGCATTTAACACAGACTTGCATCAAACCTCATTGGATTATTTGCGTGATAACAATAGCGCGACAAACATCGCAGCCAGCAAATAATGCCTCAGAATAATGGCTGTAAGTTTTTAATATATCTAGTATTTGTCATAATATTTTTTTGATACATCTTTTCTGTTCAGCTTAGGTTCAGCTTTCAGTTCAAATGGTTAACGTCAGCCGCTTGATTGAGTGTGATGGAATATAGAATGGAATAACTGTGGCTATTTGGCTTGAAATTGCGCTAGCTTAGCCGCATTAAGGTTTAGCAAATGAACCGTTTAAGCATAGCAATCTGCTATTAGGTTGGCGCCATTCTCACAGGAGCTTTTATGTCAGCTTTACCAAGCGAGTACACCCATATTCATGTTGAGCAACCTGGGGCGCCCGAGGTGATGCGGCTATCGCGCTCGCCTTTGCCTGTCCCTGCGGCGGGGCAAGTGTTGATCCGCGTACATGCAGCAGGAGTGAATGGCCCCGATGTTAAACAAAGGGTGGGCGCGTATCCACCGCCACCGGGTGCATCACCGATTATTGGTCTTGAGGTTGCTGGAGATATTTGTGCCCTCGGTGACGGCGTGAGCCAATGGCAAGTTGGCGATAAGGTATGCGCCTTAGTGCCGGGCGGTGGTTATGGCGAGTATGCACTGACCTATGCGGCCCATTGTTTGCCGATCCCGACGGGCTTTAGTTATGTGCAGGCGGCTGCGCTGCCAGAAACCTTCTTCACCGTATGGGGTAACCTGTTTATGCGTGCGGGACTCAAAGCGGGCGAGACGGTACTGATCCACGGTGGCTCAGGTGGCATTGGTAGTACGGCTATTCAGTTGGCCAGTGCGCTGGGTTCAAAAGTGATAGCGACGACGGGACAGGATGAGAAACGCGATTATTGCTTGAGCCTTGGCGCCGCTGAAGTCATCAACTATCGTACTCAAAACTTTGTTGAACCTGTGATGGCACTCACTCAAGATAAGGGCGTAAACGTGGTATTTGATATCGCGGGTGGTGATTTTATCAATCTTGACTTACAAGCCTTAGCGATGGACGGGCGTATGGTGTCGGTAGCTATGCAACGGGGGCCTAAGGCCGAGGTTGAGATTTTCCGCCTGATGGCAAAACGTATCATGTGGACAGGGTCGACCCTAAGACCGCAGAGCGTGGAGGCCAAAGCCGCCATTGCCGCTGAGTTATTGGAGAAAGTTTGGCCGTTGTTAAACGCCCCTAAAATTGTCCCCAATATTTTTGCAACCTTTCCATTAGCACAGGCCGCTAAAGCCCATGCTTTGATGGAGTCGGGTGAGCACAGGGGCAAAGTAATACTGACTGTCATTTGAGCTAGGCATACTTGGTTTTGCAGCGACATATTTGCTTTAAGTCGCTGCCATTCGAGTCAATCTAGAAGACATTCTGACATCATAGTGGCTTAGTCATTGTTCGGTAAATATGAGTTTGTAGCGCTGTAATTAAATCTTCATGGATAACCTTGATGGTTAACTTTACAGCAACCTCGAATTGTTAACGTTGATGACTCATCAAACACCATAGATATGATTGCTTTTTCTTGGGAATAAAACTTGCCGCGTCGATTTTTTAGACTAAAGTCGTTAATGATTAAACTTTTTGGGTACTTTGGCAGAAATTAATTCGTAATTAGTGAAAATTTCATGGTATGAGGCATTGATTATCGGAAATATTCTGTAAAAATACCCAGTTGAAAACGTCAGAGACTTTCAGGCGCTATTCGTGGATCAAAGCAAGCGATGCTTCGCTTATTCAGGCTAAAAAACTCATGGTGTATGTGTTGATTTAAGGGTATTAGCATATATGTATAACACAGCAAAGAAACAGGTTTGGTATGGTGAGCTGAGAACATCGAAAGGCAACGCGATTGTCGTCCATGACAACCAGCTGCCCGATGCCTCCCCAGGACGTATCTACCTATACAATACCGATCGCGATGCGATCATTGAGTATGTGGAAGATATAGTCAAAGTGAACCTATACGACTTAGATGAGGCTGCGTTAAAAGCTGCTGAGGCTAAGTTTGGTGGTGCATGGAAGGCGGCAAGATCTCAATTTATGAGTAAACATCAAGCTCGCATTGACTTGAACAACGTGAAGGAAAGTGCGCCTGTACGTAAGGCGAAGCCTGAAGTTGAACCAGAAGTCGAATCTGATGCCGTTGGCGTGGATTTTGACGATGATTGGGGCGATGATTTTGATGATTAACACAGTGTCGGCCTAAGGGCTAACACTGTGAGTGTAAGGAATAAAGTAGTGTTTATTTTATTCCTTATCGCTTTATTTATTCCCTTCTGCTAAACCGCGCTTTCCTCGTTTTCTCAATTTTTATTGCGAATGGCTACGCATCGGCATCGAACTGATAACGACTGATGTGGTGATAAACCTTGCCTGGCATTAACCAAACGTTATCACCAAAGCGCTCGCCTTGGTTCGGTGAGTCTGGCAGCATTTGCGGCTCTAAACACACAGCATGATGTTGATTTAATACCTGTTGATTGCGACCTACAGTGCCATTTAAAAAATTAGCACAGTACAGCTGCACACTCGGTTGATTAGTATAAACCGTCATAGCGCGACTGCTGATGGGACTGCTTAAACAGCCAAAACGGGCGAGTGAGCCATCGGGATTATTCATCATATAACAGTGATCATAACCGCGAGTGCTTGCGAGTTCAGCGGCATGCAGCTTATCACCTAAGCGTATTGGTTGACTTAAATCGAAAATCGACCCAGTTGTATCGGCAATCCCAGTGGGAACACTGACATCGTTCATGGTCAGATAGCGCTTGGCATCGATTTGCATCAGATGCTTATGATTGGTCTCTGTGCCATCGAGGTTGAAATAACTGTGTTGGGTGAGGCTTACGGGACAGGCTTTATCGACGGAGGCTAAGATTTCTACGTACAAATTATTGCCTGCGAGGCGGTAATCCAGCTGAACTGTGCAATTACCGGGGAAACCCATGTCGCCATCTGGGCTCATTAAGGTCAAACGCACACCATCGGGGAGTTGACCTAGTTGCCAGTTTTTACGATTAAACCCTTCACGGCCGCCGTGTAAACAGTTAGTCGCTTGGTTTACATCTAATTGATAATCATGACCTTGATAGTGCATTTTGCCGTTAGCGATGCGATTTGCAAAGCGGCCTGCAATGGCACCTAAATGAGCCGATTGGGTCAAGTAATCTTCGGCGCTATCACAACCTAAAACGATATTGGCACGTTCGCCGTGTTTATCAGGGGTCCACAGAGCGCGGATAATACCGCCTAAGCTGATGACTTCTAATGCGAGTATGCCATTGTCGATCCGAACCCGTTCGATTTCACCGCCGCGGGGATCTGTCCAAGGATCCAAAACACTGAAACGTACCATTTAGCTTCCCTCTGTGTTGAATATGCTCACTGCTTATTGTGTTAAATGAGTATGTTAACCCTATTATTTGCCATCAACAGCATAAAGTTCAGTGATGAATTCGTATGTTATCGACGGCGTAGTCACTCTATTCGGTTGTCTTTGATTTAAATGCGGCTAAGTGCTTGTTCTAGCAAATTGCCTGTTCTGGCTAGTTATCTATGCGCCCCGCGCCAGCGCTGGCGGAACATAAATACACTGTGGCATCGATGGCGGTTTTTTCGAAGAATTCATGTTCAACGGCGGCAACAACAGCGTCCGTCAGTTCATGGTCGACCAAGGCGACCACGCAGCCGTCGGTCATGCGGATGCCACCACGTTCGCCGATCACTTGGCTGACAATTTCAACTAAAGTATCAAATTCGGGCAGTGTGACTTCAAAATCATCACGCAGTGAAGCATGGGATTCAGCCATTAAACGACTGAATTTTTGGATGTTATTTTGCTCTAGGGCGCGAGCAGCATTTTGAGTTCTTTGGTTCTCAGTGACGACGTGTTTCGCTCGGCGGTATAGCACTTCATCTAAATCGGCCTTTGCGCTCTCTAGTTGGCGTAAATCGAGGTGACGCAGTGCATCTAAGCCAAAGTACTCTGCCGCTTGTGCACACTCAGTGCGACGTTGTTCATTGGTCGCGGCTAAGCGTTGTTTCTCGATATGGGCATCTATGATGATAAGGCTTAGGTTTTCTGGAATGGGAATGGCTTCGCTATCGAGATCTAAGCAGTCAATCAGGAGTGCATGGTCTTGCTCACCCATGGCGCTGCACATTTGATCCATGATGCCACAGGCCGACTCAACATACCTGTGCTCGCCGCGCTGTGCGAGTTGCGCCACTGCCATTGGGGATAAATGCAGTTGGCTGGTATCACTAATGGCTGTACCGAAGGCGACAACGAGTGCGCCCGAAGATGAAAGACCTGCGGCAAGTGGCACATCGCCCACAATGGCTAAGTCTAAGCCCTTGGCTAATAAGCCAGTTTGCGCCATAGCCGCAGTAAAACCTTTGAGGTAATTCACCCAGCCATCTTGCGGGTCCATGTCGTTTTCTTGGCCGAAAACCCACTCTTTAATTTGTCCGGGAAACGCATCGGCGACGGCTCGAAACTTAGTGTCGTCACGGCGTTTTACCGCAATCACTGTATGAAAATTAATGGCTGCGGGGAGTACAAAACCGTCGTTGTAATCCGTGTATTCACCGATCAGATTGACGCGCCCTGGGGCTTGATATAAATCGTCGGCTTTAGTGCCAAAGGTTTGGACAAATAACTTAGTGGCGCGCTGCGCAGGGTTTGACATGCTGTAAAAAATTCCAAAAAAGCTGAGCTAATTTCGTTACCGTCATCGATTTATATCACGACTGAGTCAGTGATGTAACTGAGATTTTTTGCTGAAATGGCGATAGGCTGCAATGAGTAAATCGATACTGGGATGAGGAGGAAAAATAGCGTATTGAGTGTTTTATCTAGTTAATTGATTTGTAACGATTAGTCAGCATTTAGTTGGATGCCGCACAAACTAGCAGAGGATGTTACTGCTCGTTTGTGCGACCTGTTATGGCGTGATTTTAATTTAATGCAGCATTAGCAGGCACTTAACTATGTGGCTCCACATTAAGTTTAGGATCAGGCACTTGTACAGTATCTTCCGCTTGAGCGGCGTTTTTCTCTGAGTCTTGCAATAGCTCGTAAATAACATGATCCACAAAACCGGCACCAGCGGCTTCGTACAGGTTGTACACACTGTGTACACCCGATTCTCGAAGCGCCGCGGCATCATCACTGTACTGCACAATTGCACTGATTTTGCCTTGATAATTCAGTTTTTTGAGTTGCTCAACTGCAAACATATTTCCCGCGTGGTGCGGCATGGCTAGCAGTACCAGTTCAAGATTAGGTGCTCTGTCGAGTTTTTCCCAAAAGTCGGTATCTGAGGCGTCACCTTGCACTACATTGCGACCCTTTGTTTTATGTAAGTCGACTAAGTCTTGCTTGTGTTCAATACCGAGAATTTCCCCATCAAATTGTTCCCTGAGTTCATCATAGGCACCGCTACCAATACGGCCCATGCCTAAGATTAAAAAGCGTGGATTGCCAATGGCGATGGGTCTGTCTTCTGGGTGTAACGGGCGTTTTTCGAGCTTGATTAAACGCTGCTGGAATCGCTGGTAGATATTACCGACGGTGGCGTTAAGTGGCGCGGCGAGTAAAAAACTAAAGCTCAATGCCATGGCGATGATTACTAGCCACTCGGGAGGTAACCAACCTTTATAGGTGGCTACTGCGGCGACTATTAAACCGAATTCACTGAAGTTACCTAGGTTAAATGAGCCCAACATAGAGGTACGTGAACGCAGTTTAAAGCGAGTCAGAATGTAAACAAATAGCAGGATTTTAAGTGGCACTAACAACACCAATAGCGCCGCGAGGACGATATCCGATACCGTAGGTAAGCCGTTGAGCCCTATGGTTAAGAAGAAGGCAACGAGGAAGAGTTCTTTAAAATAGAATAAGGATTTTGCCAGCTCGGAGGATTTTTTGTGGCCCGCCAACAAGATGCCGATAATCAGTGCGCCGAGATCGGGTTTTAAGCCAACAGATTCAAATAACCAAGCGCCAACCACGAGTGCCATAACTAGGCCAAAGAGCACTAAGAGTTCACCGTGGCCGACACGGTCGAACGCTTTATAGATGAGCGGTTTAGCCAGTGGCAGTAAGAGTAATGCAAAGGCCCATACCGAAGGTACATCGCCTTTAGAAATAGTTAAAAACAGTACGGCGAAGATATCCTGCATAATCAAGATACCAATAGCGACCCGGCCGTAGAGGGATTGCACGTCTCCTTTATCTTCTAACACTTTGACCGCAAATACGGTGCTGGAGAAGCTTAACGCGAAGGCAATTAACGTCAGTTGTTCTAGGTTCAGACTCGTGAGTTGGCTTAAGCCCAGTAAGCCGAAGAGTTTTAGAATCGGCACAAAAATCACGATTGATAGCACTAAGTGCACACTCGACCCCGCCCACACTTCGGCCTTGAACAGGCTACGAATATCGAGTTTTAACCCTATGGCGAATAACAGTAAAGTGACGCCTAGGCTGGCGAGTTCTTGCAGTAATGGCAGACTTTCTTTATCTATTCCTAAGATGAACAGTACAAAGCCTGCCACTAAGTAGCCGATGAGCGGAGGGAGTCCTATACGGCTGACGAGCATGCCGCAGATGAGTGTAATAATGAGGATGCCTGGTTCCATGATGCTCCAATCTAAAAAGTCTAAAATTGTAAGTGATTGTATAAGAAATCTATGACACTTGGATAAAAAAGCGGACTTTTAATGAAAAAAGTCCGCTTTTTATTGGTGTTGCGGTAAATACACTTGGCCGTTAAAATACGCGCGAACTAAATCACTCCGCTGGTCTAAGCCTAAATCGTCACTATTTCACGAGATGATCTAAATGGGTTGCAAAATCTTTGGGGCCCATAAAACCAGTCACGCGTAAATCTTCCCTTTGCTCACCTTGTTCGTTAAACATCAACAGCGTAGGCAAACCAAGCACATTGTATTTTTCGAGTAAGGCCACATCGACCTTGTCACTCTTAGTCACATCCGCTTGTAGCAGTACGATTTTATTCATGCGGGCTAACACGTCGGCATCTTTAAAGGTGATGGCTTCGAACTCTTTACAGGCAACACACCAATCGGCGTACAGATCGAGCATCACAGGCTTACCTTGGGCGGTAGCGGCTGCAATTTCTTGCTCAAGATCTTCAATCGATTTAATGCGTTTAAAGCCATGGACTTCTTCGGTCGTCGCCGCAGTGCCTACGGAATTGTTATTAAAACCAAAGTGTCCCATCACAGCTTGGAATCCGTAGGAGAAGCTCGCCAGTAGTGCCAGCGTTAATAGCACTGAACGTACAGTTTGTTTCCAGTTAAATTCACTGAGTTTGTTCTGATGCATCAAGTAGCCAGTGAAGCTTACGCCCCACAGTGACCAAACCACATCGGATGTTACGCCTGTCCAAATGCGGCCAAGCATCACGATAGATACAGCGATCAGCAGGAATCCGAAGATAGTCTTGATGATGTCCATCCAAGCGCCGGCTCTCGGTAATAATTTACCGCCTGAGGTGCCGATAATCAGTAGTGGTAATCCCATACCCATGCTGAGTACATACAGGGCTAAGAAACCTTGGAGTAGGTCGCCGGTTTGCGCCACATAAACGAGTGCACCCGACAGCGGCGCGGTAGTACAAGGTGATGCGACAAGGCCAGAAATCACGCCCATCAAGAACACGCCAACTAAGTTGCCGCCTTTTTGATTATTCGAGACTGAGTTCATCTTCTCCTGCCAGCTCGATGGCAGTTTCAAATCGTATAGGCCAAACATAGATAAGCTGAGCACAAAGAACAAAATCGCGAGTACGACTAATACGGCAGGATGTTGTAATGCCGCTTGGTATTTTAGTCCCGCCGATGCAACCACTAACCCTAAGATAGAGTAAGTGATTGCCATGCCTTGGACGTAAGCCATGGACAGGGTAAAGGCTTTTGCGGTTGAGAGCTTTTGCCCTTGGCCGACAATAATACCCGACAAAATCGGATACATAGGGAATACGCAGGGCGTTAATGCCAGACCGACACCTAGACCAAAGAAAATCACTAAAGTCCAAATTAAGCTGTCGTTCGACAGCATTTGGCTCAGGGTATCTTGCTGAGTAATGGGTTGCGTATTGGCTTTATCGGCAGTGCTTGGCTCAGTGCTGGTTTGCTCAGTCGTCGTGGTTGATTCGGCGCCTGCAATTAAACCATCGTTGGCTGCAATCGCCTTTAAAACGACTTCATGCTTGGTCGGTGGATAACACAATTTACCCTCGGCACAACCCATAAAGGTCACTGTGAGCGTGGCATTTTCATCGGCCTGTTTTAAGCCAACGGGAATATCGACATAGGTATAATAGACTTCTTGCTTACCAAAATACTCATCTTCATGGGGCTTTCCCTTTGGTAGAGCGACCGTGCCTAACTCGGCACCATTGACGCTAAATTTAAGCTTGTCGCGGTACATATAGTAACCGTCGGCAATCACCCAATTGAGTTTGACCTGATTACCTTCTTGCTTGGAATCGAAGGCAAATGCTTGATCGACAGGCATCAATTCAGGCTCACCCTTCATGAAGTCGAATTTGTTACCGAAAACCCCTTCACTATGAGCTAAGGGCGCAAGAAGCAATAAAGAAGTGAAAATAAGGCTGAGTAGTTTTTTCATGGCTGAGTGTTGTCTTTTATCCAATCTAAGTAGGCTGGTAGCCCGTGGGTCACAGGCACGGCAATAATTTCGGGTACTTGATAAGGGTGAAGCCTAAGCACAAGTTGTTCTAACTCTGTATATCGACTTTGTAAACATTTAATCTGTAAGCTAAATTCTTGCTCTTCACAGATTTTTCCTTCCCAAGCATAAATTGAACGTATCGGGGCGGAAATCTGAACACAAGCGGCAATACGCGACTCAATTAAAGCTCGAGCCAAAGTATTGGCTTGTACTTCATCGGGGCAGGTAGTGCTAACCACTAAATACTGATGCTGCATGGTGTTAGGTATCGTCTCTTAAGAATCTTAAAGTTCGCTTAAGCCAACTTCGTTAGGCTACTTTACGTGTTTTAATGGTCTCATACATTAGCGGGTTAACAAAAGGGTGAGCTAAATATCAGTGTTTTGCTCCCTTACTTCGTCCTAATGGTTATCCTGACTTGAATTAAGACCGGATAACCCCCATTTAGTTTACAGAGATAGTCAGATAAACCTGAGGTCGGTATGTTTTTCATTATTTTTTTACTCTTTGTGCTGATCCCAGTAATAGAGCTGTCGGTGCTGATCCGTGTGGGTGAAGTGCTTGGTACTTGGACTACCATAGGTTTAGTGCTGTTTACCGCCGTGCTCGGGGTCTCTTTGGTTCGCAGCCAAGGCTTAAACACCTTAATGCAAGTACAACAAAAACTCGCCCGCGGTGAAGCACCGGGGCAAGAAATCGTTGAAGGTATGATGTTAGCTATGGCGGGCATCTTGCTCGTGATCCCCGGTTTTGTGACCGATGCCATTGGCCTATTATTCTTGACGCCATTAACCCGTCGTCCCATTGCTGCCTTGTTGTTCAAACGCATGCAGTTACGGGTTGTTGCCGGTTTACAGGGCACAATGCACGGTGGCTTTCAAGCGGGCCAAGGCCCCTTTGGGCCTAAGCCACAGGACCCATTTGGCCAAGCGCCATTTGATGATAGTGTGAAAAAGGACGGTAATGTGTTTGAGGGAGACTTTGAACATAAAGTCGATCCAAGTGATATCAAACCCGCTAGCCATCAACTCTCTGATAAAGCGCAGGACAAAGAACAGGACAAAGACCCTAAGCCTTAGTCTTAGTATGAGTCTCGTATTGTCTTAGTCGCTTGTTGCGTTAGTTTGTTATTGGATTAACTCATTTGATTATCGTGTTTATTCGCTTGAGTTTGCTCCCTAATATCCCTTAGATACCAGTGGCCCACTGAATCAATCTGACCTGTGCCGCTGGTTCACCTCCCCGGTAATAGCCATTTTACTCTTAAAAAACTCCAATCTTAATAACCCGCTCACTCAGCATAAGGGTTAACATGATATTAGAGAAAAGTTTTTTGATCGCATTCATGCGATAAAGTAAAGTGTTATTAAATCATGACTCTGTACCCAAGAGAAAAAGCAATATCAGTGCTGTTGTCCATGTTGAGTAGGTTTTCGACGATAGTGAATTCAATTGCACTGTTATTCAGATAATACCTATAGCCTAGAAATACTTCGTGAGAAGGTTTTGAAAAGTCATTATCTGTTTTGAGTAAACCTTCATAGTGATGTAATTCAATAAGCCAACCATGGCGTCCCATTAAATACTCATAACCTAAAGATAACATTACAGCATGGTCTTTATAGTCTATTCCAGATAGACTTTCATCATTTCGTCTAAAGCTTATACCTGTTGTGGAGTAAAAATGATGCATTCCAGATGTATAGCTATAATTCAGCTGTAATGCTTGTTCAAAACGGTTATCTACAAATGGGCCAGAATTAACATGGTTGTAATATAAGCTGCCACCAATTGATAGACCATAATTATCCTCACTAAGCAATTGATATTCTAAATAGAAATTTAGGGCATTCGTTAGCGTATCGCCAGAAAGATCAGGTTGATTTATACCATTCTTTGAAAATATTTGGTTTTTGTCTTTGATTGTATTGTCGCGGCCATTTTGACCCACACCAAATGCATCATGAAACCAGATAGTGACTGAGTCAAGATGGTTATCCCCACTAAAACTCCACTTATAATTAGTATCAAACATCAATTTTTCAGTGAGTTGCCACTTTATTCCACCATTAAGAGAATTATGATAATAGTCAGCATAGTAATCGTCAGTTTCAGCCCATACACTTGCTACTGTTGCAGATCCGTATATCTCTTTTTTCCCTTCAGGCAGTGCAAATCCTGAACGAAGTAGAGGCGTTAAGCTACCCGCATGTGTAGGTGATTGGGCATGCACACGAAGTGGCCCATAATGACTATAATTGATATTTTCTGCGAAAGTACTCGGTAAAAATATTACCGTATAAATTAGATGTGCTCTAATAGTCACAAATAAAATTTTCTTTGCATATTTCATCGAAAACTCTTTTTTAGCTAATCTCTATTAAAAGCAATGTTTTGTAGTAAGGCTGATGTTATGTATAAATGACTGAAAATTTTCTATTTGAAGCAATAAAGTTTTTGATTCGACAGCTTTCTAATTGACTTTAGAATTAAAAGCTACAAAAAACATACCATAATAATACAAGTGCGAGCCAGAATGACCTACAGATAAACGGGATTGTAGTGAGTATTAGTAAAGTGCTAATAACTGCGAGTAATATTGTCTGTTTACTCATTGTCTGGACGCTATCAAAGCGTAATTTCATGATGTTTCTCAAACATAAATTATTATGCTAACAAAGCAATAACATTGTTTATGTTGTTAGTTATAGGTAGTGGTATTTCAGATGGCATTGTAAATGAATAATCAGCACTAAATATACCGCTGCTATTTACTCGTGTAAATGTGTGTAACAGGTAATTGTCCCGTATTAGCGGTGAAAATATGGAACTGATAGTTCATGTTTTTTAATTAATATATTTATTTATCAGTCATATTAGTTATCGTAATTAAAGACCAATCTCAGTTTGCCAAACTTGTTTATCTAATGGATGTGCTTGTTTAAATTGTCCCTCAAACCGTAATAGATCAAAAATGAAATGGCCAGCCAGCCACGAATGACTGACCGGCCGCGCCGGGAAGCGTTTTTGGATAAAATGCGGAGCAGGTTAGCTGGGTGATTGACCTCCTGTTGCCGTCGCTTTGATATTGAATACTAGGCTGTACATCACTGGCAGTACGATGAGCGTCAGCAGAGAAGCGAAGCCTAGACCGAAAATAATTGTAATCGCCATAGAACCGAAAAACGCGTCGGGGATCAGCGGTATCATCCCGAGCATAGTGGTTATCGCGGCCATCATCACTGGACGAACACGGCTGACACAGGAGTCGATTAAGGCAAAATAGGCTGGTTTACCTTCACTGAGCTCGAGGTTGATCTGATCGACCAAGACAATACCGTTTTTAATCACCATGCCCGACAAACTCAGTAATCCGAGTAGTGCCATAAAGCTGAAGGGCGCATCGAACAACAAGAGTCCCGCTGAAACCCCAATCAATGCCAGTGGCACAGTAAACCAGATCACTAAGGGCTGACGCACTGAGTTGAACAAGAATACGGTAATCAAAAACATCGCCAGATAACCTAAGGGAATTGAGCTAAATACCGACGCTTGTGCTTCACCTGCGGTTTCAAATTCACCGCCCCATTCCAAGCGGTAACCCGCGGGCAAGCTGATCGCTTCGACTTGGTCTTTGATTTTGCGCAGTACAGAATCGGCGGTTTCATTGCTACCAAGCTTAGGATCGGCCATTACTGCGAGCATGCGCATGCGATCGCGGCGCATCACCAGCGGATTTTCCCACTCAGTGTTGAAGCTACTGACTACTTGGGTGGCGGGCACAAAGGTATTGTGTTCGCTGCTCCAAATTTGCAGCTTCCATAGGCTGTCCGCTTGCAAACGTTCTTCGGCGGGCGCTCTGGCGACTATCGGCAACAAGTGGCTGGTTTCTCGGTATAAACCTATTTGCTTACCGCTAAAGTTAACCAATAGGGCATTGTCGAGGTCTTGCTTACTGATCCCTGTTTCGCGCGCTTGGGCATTTTCCAGTTGCGGACGGATCAACGGCACTTGATTACGCCAGTTGTGACGTATGCCATCCATGCTTGGTTCGGCGTGGAAAATCGCCTCGGCTTGAGCACCTAAAGCGCGCAGCACTTCAGGGTTATCACCGTAAAAGCGTGCCTCAATTTTGGCGGCGGGCGAAGGGCCGTTCTCCATGTTTTTTAAACGATATTGTGCATGCGGGAAACGTTGATTTAACAAGGTTTCTAATTCTGGCATATAGGCTTTAACTGCGTCTAAATCCTGCATTTCTACAATCAACTGGGCAAAGGCGGGATAGCCTTTTTCTGGCTGATAGGGCAGGACGAAACGCTGCGAACCTTGGCCAATAACGGTTGTTAAGTGTTTTAGCCCAACGTCTTTTTGCTCGTCCAGCGTAAGCATTAACTTCTCAATATCAGCGGTAAAACGCTCGGTCGCCTTGATGTCAGTCCCCTCTGGCATCCAGATATCCACAAAGAAAATCGGCGTGTTAGAAGCAGGAAAGAACACATTCTTGATATGACCAAAGCCCACTACAGCGCTGAAAAGCATAGCGATAACCAGCAGTATGCTCACCAGCCTAAAGCGCAGTGCCACAATTAAGCTTGTGCGATATAAGCTGAAGAACCAGCCCTTGTAGGGGTCTTGGGCTTCTTCATCGCTCGGCGCATCTTTAAATAACAGATGACAGAAAAACGGCGTGAGTGTGATGGCGGTGATCCAGCTGATAAACAGTGAAATCATCAACACTTGGAATAAAGAACGGCAGAACTCACCGGCGGCATTTTGCGATAAGCCAATGGGGGCAAAGGCAATAATGGCAATCACAGTCGCGCCCAATAACGGCCACTGGGTTTGGGACACTATCTGTTTGGCCGCTTCCAAACGGGTCTTACCGCGACGGATACCAATTAAAATGCCTTCAGTAACGACAATGGCGTTATCGACCAACATACCAAGGGCAATAATGAGTGCGCCGAGGGAGATGAGCTGTAGATCAATCCCGAGCACTTTCATCACGATAAAAGTGCCTAGAATCGTCAGCAGTAAGATCAGGCCCATCAGCAGGCCTGAGCGCAATCCCATAAACAGCAGAAGCACGGCGATCACTATGGCAATGGATTCCATTAGGTTGATTAAGAAGCCGTTAACTGTCTCATCTACCGCCTGGCTTTGATTATAAACCGTCGCTAAATTCATGCCGATTGGGCGTTGCGATTCAAGCTCGGCTAAACGGTCACTGACCTTTTGCCCGATTTCGACTACATTCACACCGCTAGAGAAAGAAATCCCCAGCGATAACGCAGCTTCACCTTTATTGTGATAAAGCACGTTAGGGGTTTCGTCATAATCCCTTTCAATATTGGCAATGTCGCCAAGGTAAATCAGCTCAGAGCTACCCGGAGGGCTGACGATCAAACGCGCGAGATCCTGCACATTGCTAAATTCGCCCGTGGGATGAATGCGGATACGGTTATCGCCAATCACTAAGCTGCCCGCGTTAGAGACGACGTTTTGATTGTTCACTAAACCATAGATATAGCTCTGATCTAACCCCAGTGCCGACAGCTTTTGCTGGGAGATTTCAATTACGACTTGCTCAGTGACGTTGCCAGCAACAGAAACCTTTTTTACTCCAGGTACTAGCACTAGCTCGCGGCGCAGATAGTCGGCGTAATTGCTCAACTCGCGGTTGCTGTAATCAGGTCCCGAAAGGTTAAATAAAATGCCATATACATCGCCAAAGTCGTCCATCACCTGTGGCGTTGCTGTGCCCGGCGGCAAGTTTCCCGCAGCATCATTGACTTTACGACGCACTTCATCCCACACCTGCGGCAGGCTGGTTTTATCGTAGCTTTCTTTAATCTCGATTTGGATTTGTGATAAACCCGCACTATTAATTGAAGTCACATGCTTAATGGCGTCGAGTTGCTGCAGGGCATCTTCGAGCGGTAATGTCACTTCTTCTTCAACTTGCTCAGGCGATGCACCGGGATAAGCCGTGATCACTAAAGCTTCTTTAATGGTAAATTCGGGGAATTCTAGTTGCCCCAAACCAGTAAAACTGACGCCACCACCCACGAGTAGTAGCAACACAAACATCCAACTGATGACTTTGTGGCGTATCGAATACTCTGCAATGTTCATCAATTACACCCCACGCTGCCAGCGTAGTGGTTTGACTTTCATGCCATTGGATAATTGAGACACTCCAGCGCTGACGATGAGATCGCCCTTGTTAACGCCCGTTAAAATCTCAACACCTCGATTACTCACGCGTCCTAGCGTCACCATCGTCGGTTTTACTTCACCCGATTGCGCTTGATAAATCCACACTTGCACTTGGCCATCTTGGTCGCGCTTATCGATAGCGGTCACTGGCACTACCGTTGACGCGAGGGCACTAGGATCTTTGACTAAGGCTAAGGTCAACTCGGCACTCATTCCTGGAAGTAACTGAATATCTTGAGGTTGAGGTAACGAAAACACCACTTCATAGGCTTGGGTGCCCGGCGTGACTTGAGTCGAGTATTCTTTAAATTTGGCATCGAAACTTTGCTCGGGGAAGGCACTAAAACGCACCTTAGCTGTAAAATGAGCTTGATCGGTATATTGCTTCAAACCCGCCGCCATCGACTCGGGAACTTGAATGCTAATATCGAGCAAATTATTGTTTTGTAATGTTAATACCCCTTGATTTGCTTGCACTATTTGGTGGTTATCCACTAAACGTTTGGCGACTGTACCGCTAAAAGGTGCCGTTAAATGGGTGTAACTCAGTTGATCGCGTGCAGCGGCTAAGGCGGCGGTGGCCGATTTGAGTTGCGCTTGAGTGCTATCAAACTCAGATTGTGAAATCAGCTTGCGATTGAGTAGCTCGACTTTACGTTTAAAGTCAGCGGCTAACAGTTCATGCTCCGCCTCGCGGGTCATTAAATTATTGTGGGCGTCCCTGTCATCAAGTTTTGCGAGTAAGCTACCTTGAGTGACTCTTTGCCCTTCAACTAATGCTAATTCTGTTAATTGTCCTGAAATGCGGAACGACAATTCTGCGCGACTATTGGCGGCAACGCGGGCTGGAAATGTTCTGAAATCTCCGTCTTCTACATTGAGTACTTCAAACAGTTTAACCGGACGAATTGTTGCCACTTGCACTGAACTTTCCGCAGGCGAACAACCACTGATCAGGGCTGGAAGCAGCATTGTCAGCGGCAAGAGTCGATATGATTTCATGGTGGAGATTTCCTAGTTAACAAATTGTCAGCATTTCTGGGCGCGAAGATACCAGCTAAATTAGTTGCAATAAACGGGATACTTTGGGATTATCAGTCCCACATAATGAGATTGAACTTAAGGTCAAAATGAAGACAGAGGACTTAGCGTTATTCCACCGAATTGCTGAAACCGGTAGTTTGATTGAAGCGGCGGATTTACTTAACTTACCTAAATCGACTGTGAGTCGGCGTTTGCAAGCCTTGGAAGATGAACTGAACATTAAATTGTTCCACCGTCAGAGCCGCTCTATGACGCTCACTTCTGCGGGCAGCCATTTTTACCAGCGCTCGCAGAATATTTTGGCTCAGCTCGACGAAACCCTATTCGAAATGACCAATGACGATGCTGAGATCAGCGGGCATTTGCGTATTCAAATGTTCCCCATCCATAGCATGAAAATCTTGATGCAAGCCATTTTCCGCTTTATGGATATGCACCCTAAACTCACCTTAGAAGTCATCAGCAGTTCAGAATCCGTTGATATGGTGAAACATAATCTTGATGTGGCTTTTGTGGTCGAGCCTGCGTTGGATACCTTAGATTTAGTGGTGCGGCCAATTTTTACCACTGACTTACGTTTTTACGCGAGTCCTCAATATTTAGCGGCACATGGCACACCTAAAACACCGAAAGAGATTGAAGCACATAATGTGTCTATGTTCCGTTTATCCAACGGCAAAATCTTTAATGAGTTATTTATCGGTTCAGAACAAGAGGTAAGAGTCAGAGGTAATTTCTGCTCGAACAGTATTGAAGTGGCGGTTGAGTTTGGATTGCAAGGACGCGGCATAGTGTATGCGCCTGCTGAAGTCGTGGATGAATATGTACAAAGCGGTGAGTTAGTGACTTTGTTACCTGAAATCCAACCCCACCAAGGCGAGTGTTTCTTAGCTTATCCATCAAGACGTTACGTGAGTTTAGCCTGTCGACGCTTTATCGACTATATCATGCAAGAGCTAGTGCCAAATGGCGTGCCGATCAACATGAGCGAGCAAGGTCCACGTCGATCCTGCAAAGCCTCTACGGGAGCGTTTTCAGACGATGTGTTGCGCTTTCCCGTTAAAAAATCAAGCTAGTTTACCCCTCGCTAATGGCGTTTGCGGTCGTGATCTTTGTGGGCTCACAGATCCGCTGCGCCAGCCAGTAACAGGCAATTCCCATCAAAATATTAGTCACAGGTAGCGCGAGCAGCAGGCCTTTAACGTCACCTATATACGATCCCAAGGCTGCTAGCGGCAGCATGAGCAGCACTAAGCGGCACAGATTGATGACTAATGAACTCATAGGCCTGTGGTAGGCATTGAGCGAGGTCGCGACAATAATCACTATACCCAAAGGTCCGTAGGCACAGGGCAGCACTAAGATATAAAAACTCAGCCACTCGATAACCTGCGGATCGGTACTGAATAAATGCGCGATAGGCTCGGCTAAAAAGATCAGTGGGATATAGAGTAAGGTTTGGAAAATAAAGATAAATTTTATCGATAATAGCAGGGCTTCTTTTGCTCTGTGTGGCTGTCCTGCCCCTAAGTTTTGCGCAATAAAGGGCATTAAACTCGACGACAGTGCCATCACTACTATTAATAGCACTGACTCTAACCGAGTACCGGCACCAAAGGCTGCCACGGCGCTGTGATCGATATGCGCCAACATGGCCATAATAATGGCATTAGCTAGTGGATTGATTAAATTCATCAAGGCGGCAGGTTGTGCGATATGGGCTAATTTGCTCCAGTTTGCGCGCATTCTGTCTATGTCAAAGGCGGTCCATTCGAGCATTTTGCGCCTGACAATCAACAAATATCCCGACAAAGATAAGGCAATCAACCAAGCGAACAGGGTTGCAATCGCGGCGCCTTGGATTTCTAAACGTGGAAATGGCCCAATACCAAAAATCAATAACGGATCGAGGATAAGATTGATGAGCGCCGCCAGCGCCATGATCATCGCCGGCGAGCGGGTGTCGCCAGTGGAACGTAAGCCTTGATTGCCTACCATCAACAATACCAGCAGCGGTGCGCTGACATACCAGTAAATCATATAGTCGTGGATCAGCGGCAAGCTGTCATCGTTTGCCCCGAGTAAGCGAAACAGTGGCGTAATAAAAATGCTACCCAGTGCGGCTAAACTGGCGATCAAGACAAAGGTGAGCAATAAGGCATCATGCAAGAACACTTTGGCCTTATGGGCATTACCCGAACCGATAAGTCGACCTAAATTGGTCGAGACTCCAGCACCAATACCAATGGCGATGCTAGAGATCACTAAGGTCACCGGAAAGGTAAAACTGATGGCGGCTAAGGCTTCGGTGCCCAATTGGCTGATAAAAAAAGTGTCAGCGAGGCTGAAACCTAGAATGGTCATAATGCCAATTAAGTTGGGGAGGCTCATGTTGAGCAGTACACGACCAATTGGCGCGGTGAGCAGCCCGTGTCTGTCTTTCATGGAAAAATAGTGCCTTGTTAGCGAGCGGAGGCGAGATTCTAGCAGGATTGTGCGGACTTGAAAAAACCGACATCAAAAAATTGAAGTTTTTTTTTGTAAATGCCCTTGGATCTCGACACTGTCAGCCCCATATCTCAGACAGCAAAAGAGCAGACTAAGGTGTCTGTTTTTTAATCACAAATAGGCTCGATTGTAGGGCATCAAATCATTAGGAGAGTTCATAGATGAATATTCGTCCATTACATGACCGCGTAATCGTTAAGCGTCTAGAAGTTGAATCTACATCAGCGGGTGGCATAGTACTGACCGGTAGCGCCGCTGAAAAATCAACTCGCGGTGAAATCCTTGCTGTGGGCAATGGCCGTATTTTAGAAAATGGCACAGTTAAGCCACTGGATGTCAAAGTGGGTGACGTGGTGATCTTCAACGAAGGTTACGGCGTTAAGAAAGAAAAAATCGACGGTCAAGAAGTCTTGATCCTGTCGGAAGCTGACCTGATGGCAGTAGTGGGTTAATCCTCAGCATCAATTCGACATTCCAATTAATCATTAAAAATTTAAAGGATAATCAAGATGGCAGCTAAAGAAGTTGTATTTGGTAATGACGCTCGCGTAAGAATGCTGGCTGGCGTAAACATTCTCGCAAACGCAGTTAAAGTGACCTTAGGCCCTAAAGGCCGTAACGTGGTATTAGACAAGAGCTTCGGCTCACCACTGATCACTAAAGACGGTGTTTCTGTTGCCAAAGAAATCGAGTTAGAAGACAAATTCGAAAACATGGGCGCGCAAATGGTGAAAGAAGTTGCTTCTAAAGCCAACGACGCCGCCGGTGATGGTACTACTACTGCAACTGTACTGGCTCAAGCCATTGTAGTTGAAGGCTTAAAAGCCGTTGCAGCCGGTATGAACCCAATGGATCTGAAGCGCGGTATCGACAAAGCCGTTATCGCTGCAGTTGCTGAATTAAAAGCCTTATCACAACCTTGTGCAGATTCAAAAGCGATTGCCCAAGTTGCGACTATCTCTGCAAACTCTGACGAATCTATCGGCGAAATCATCGCAACTGCGATGGAAAAAGTCGGTAAAGAAGGCGTGATCACAGTTGAAGAAGGCCAAGCGTTAGAAAACGAATTGGACGTAGTAGAAGGTATGCAGTTTGACCGTGGCTACCTATCTCCATACTTCATCAACAAGCCAGAAACGGGCAGCGTTGAATTAGATCACCCATTCGTGCTGTTAGTAGATAAGAAAATCTCTAACATTCGCGAACTGTTACCTATCCTTGAAGGTCTGGCAAAAACCGGTAAGCCATTGCTTATCGTTGCTGAAGACGTTGAAGGCGAAGCATTAGCAACATTAGTTGTGAACAACATGCGCGGTATCGTGAAAGTGGCTGCTGTTAAAGCACCTGGCTTTGGCGATCGTCGTAAGGCAATGCTGCAAGACGTAGCAATCCTGACTGGCGGTACTGTAATTGCTGAAGAAATCGGCCTAGAGCTTGAAAAAGCAACGCTGGAAGATTTAGGTACAGCTAAGCGTGTTGTGATCACTAAAGACAACACCACCATCATCGATGGTAACGGCGAGCAAACACAAATTGCTGCTCGTGTAAGCCAAATCAAACAACAAGTTGAAGAATCAACGTCAGACTACGACAAAGAAAAACTGCAAGAACGTATGGCTAAACTAGCTGGCGGCGTAGCAGTAATCAAAGTTGGCGCAGCGACTGAAGTTGAAATGAAAGAGAAAAAAGCCCGCGTTGAAGATGCTCTGCATGCAACTCGCGCTGCGGTAGAAGAAGGCGTGGTTCCTGGCGGCGGTGTTGCTCTGGTTCGCGTAGCTTCTAAGATCGCTGAAGTAGAAGTATTAAACGAAGACCAAAAACACGGTGTGGTTATCGCACTGCGTGCAATGGAAGCGCCACTACGTCAAATCGCCACTAACGCGGGTGAAGAAGCGTCAGTTGTTGCTAACACAGTGAAGAACGGCAGCGGCAACTTCGGTTACAACGCCGGTAATGATACTTACGGTGATATGTTAGAAATGGGTATCCTTGACCCAACTAAAGTGACCCGTTGTGCATTGCAATTTGCGGCATCAATCGCAGGTCTGATGATCACTACAGAAGCTATGGTTGCTGAGATCCCACAAAATGCTGGCCAAGATATGGGCGGTATGGGTGGGATGGGCGGAATGGGCGGCATGATGTAATTTTTGCTGGTCTAAAACGTTGATTACGGCGTTGCTGCTCGCTTACATACACACAACGTATGCTACGCTCACAGCGCCTTGTATTGAACGTTTTATCCTGCGCAAAAATATCTGCTGTCTTTAGCTTAATCGCTTAAACCTAAATTCTTGTAAAAGAAAAATGAAAACCCCGACTCGGGTAACTGAGTCGGGGTTTTGTTTTTGGTCTGGTGACTTGGGAGTATGAGGTGTATTTACCTACACTTTTTGGATTTTAAGCACTGAAATTGTTGCTAAAAGTGTAACATCGTATACTTTTGCTGGTGGTTAGATGGTTCCATCTTTCAACATTGTTAGTCATTGCGGCCTAACGGCCGAGGTGAATCAAAGTCGTGGGGCTTCACCCCACACTTGACCAAGGAGGACTGCTCGTCCTATCCTCCTTGGATTCTCCAAGACGCCCCTAACGGAGTTGAAAGCCCCTTGGGCATTTAGCGTTCTTATGCTATCGCGTCAGACGCTCGTCCCTGATTCGACTGACGCTATCTCGGCATCCATGCCTCGCTCACGCAACGAACGCAAATGCCCTGCGGCAACTCCGAGGGGAGGGTGAACTTCTGTGATCCCGGTGTTTGCTGTTAAACCCAAAAGAGTCATGCTTGTCCAATTTTTTGTTTTTAGAAAATTTAACAATGGCTGGCTCATTAAATTGCATTAAATTGGTTAATATATCGCCAAAGTGGAATCCTGCCCTGTACCAAAATATGCCTGTCCCATGCCCCTCTATTTAGCCAATCATTATTCATTTGAAGCGGACCTTGTCAGTCTTTTAGGATCTAAGTGATTTTTGGTTACTTAAAGGCAAACCTAAGTGTATTATGTTGTTATTTTAACTTGGGTGGCTCGATTGTTAACTGGAGCACGGCGTTATACAAAAAGGTCAGCATCAAAGTGCTGACCTTTAAATTATTCGGCAGATATTTGCTCAATGAGCTCTCTATTTTCAGTGTTTAATCGTTCGATGTTGATATGAGAAAGTAAGTTTTCAAAGCATAATATGTTAGGCTCACATGTACTTGTTTGTAGGTTATGAGCTGCTCCCCACCAGTTAACTTTATTTCCTGTTTTCTTTGAAATTGCATCGAGCCTGTTTGCTACTTGATAAGCTAAAACACCGCAGTCTAATTGATATTTCTCGGTAACTTGAGTTACAGAGCCTTTTAACCATGCAATTTTCCCATTTGCATTTTTAAAACATTCTTCAATATATGATTCAGCATTCTCTCCAAGAAGAACCTTAGCTGCAAAATTATTAGCGTCAATTTCTTCTTGATCGTTACGCCTTTCATCACTAGTTTCGCTTAACTCAACGACAGAGAACTCTTCTTGTTCAGGTGATTGGCTTGCATGATATAATTCGTGCAATAAATCAAACATCCACTTAGAGGAGTGTCTCGATTTTTGCTTCAACACGATTACATTTCTGCCTTGAATGCGCCAAGTTGCGCCATGAAAAGCACCAGAATCATTTAATGAAATTACTGGGGTTCCTAAGCTAGTTACGTAAGATAGAATAGATTCAAATGTAATCTCACCGTAAGTTTCTAATATAGACTCACGAACAACATTATGTTCTTGCGGGATTGCCTTTTTGCCGAGAGAGCAATTATTAGCTACTATATTGGCAATAGAATATGCATATTGGGTATAAGCACTTGTATATACTTCATTTGCCCCCACTGGCATTTTAAACCGAGCAACCATTGAACCATCGCGTCCAATAACTAGAGGTGCATCACCAAGTAACAGTTCTTTTGTCCAACCAAAAACAGAGCTCAATTTCTCGACGGTCTTTTGTACCCATAAGCCGTAATCAAATGGCATCACATCTCTTGGTGCAATACGTTTTTCAATAAACGTTTTATCTAAACCAGCATCACTTAGTTTAGAGAGAAGAATATTTTTCTCTCTAGATTCTTTAGGCAAAAATACGTCTTCAGTAATTTTTAGATCTAGTGCTTCTACGATGGATACTAATGTTTTGAAACTAGCTGAGTTATATTCAGTGTTTTCATATCGCTGTATTTGCTGTTCTTTCATCCCTAGTCTTTCAGCAAGGTCTTTCTGAGTTAACCCCATCGAAATTCTAGCCATGATTAGAGCTTTTGGTAAATCAGAAAGGCTATTTACATCAAAAATAACTAGATCACCTGATAATAAATGCTCGTATTCCTCGGCTTGCTGAACTAACTCGTCTCGTTGACAAATTAATGCGTCAATCTGAGCTTTTGCTAAAAGTGGAGAAAACCTTGGTTCTTCTGCTTGTAACTTTTCAATAGCACAAGAAAACTCTTCGATACGTTTTCTTGTTAATGCTAGTTGTTTGTTATTCTTAATCATAATGAACCTCCAATTTTAATCGCCACAATGCCTTTCTTTTCACCTGTATTTTTATCCGTCTGAAAGAAATCTACGAATAATTTGCCAGAACCACCTTCCGGAAGTTCCGCAGGGAAAATGTCACCGCGATACTTCTGCTCCATTGTTGCCCGCCCCGTAGGGCTAAAATCTAAAAGTACTGGATCTATTTTTTCTTCAATCACATCAACAAGGCTCCAACATAAATCGTAATCGCCTGGAATTTCTTTTGAAGTTACGAAACTCCCGTCGATGTATACCAGCGGACAGTTAGCTTTCTGCAATGCACATATTAATAGCTTCAAACCATCAATCAGCCATGCTCGCTTAGGGTTATAGCCAAAGCGATCCGCGAGCTCTTCCATAGAAGCTAAGTGGATCCCTTCTGGTAAATTTCCCGTACCGTCAAAATCTGGAATCATACAAAACCCTTTCCCAACAAAAATGTTGTGTAACTTGCGCCTTATATAGCATATATTTACTTATAGTGCAATTGTTGTATAACAAAGCATTTAAGGAAAAGCGAGGACGTATATAAGAAAAAGCGGGGACATATATGGTCACCTCGGGTTTAGCAAGGTCAATGTCCTATTTTGTTCAAACTACGAATTTAACGAGCCATCCATTGTTAAATTTGCAGAGTGTGTGCTTGTAAAAAGGCATGCAGATAACTGGATAGTTGGTTGGATTAAGCATTGGCATGTATGTGACTGTTGACGGCATGGCCGCTCTTTCATATCTGACCCATAGGGATATGGGAAATGTCACTATGATGTCTGGAACATCATTGACCATGTGATCGCGGCATTTGCACTTCCGTATGCAGCAGATGCCGTCGTCGAGCCCTCATGGATACTTCTTGTGAAATAAAAGGGGTGGCGTGTCACTGGAATGACAGTGCTTAATCATCAGCTTCTGCTGTTAAGCCGCAAACGAGCAGCAAAAGAATTTAACGAGCCGTCCATTGTTAAATTTGCAGAGTGTACGCTTGTAGAAAGGCATACCGATAACTGGATAGTTGGTTGGATTAAGCATTGGCATGTAAGTGACCGTTGACGGCATGGCCGCTCTTTCACATCCATGAAAATTTAATGGGCCACCCATTGTTAAATTTTAAAAAAGGGATGGTGGGTATAATTCTGTTTGCTTTGCATGACTCGCAAGCAACACCAAATATAAAAGAGATACACCTTCCCCTGCGAAGTTGTCGAAATACGCAGATAAAAATGCCGTGGCGACATCATGGATGATGGCGCAGGCTCGGGGGGACAGGGATGTCCCATCTGAGCCGTTAGGCAATTTTTATTGGAGTATGAGACCAGTAACCAATGCATGTAACTTCGCTAGGGGCGTCTTGGAGAATCCAAGGAGGATAGGACGAGCAGTCCTCCTTGGTCGGGTGTGGGGTGAAGCCCCACGATCTTGATTTACTTTGGCTGTTAAGCCGCAAACGAGCAGTAAAAGAGTCTGCCAATCTTTGATAAGAACGAAAGCGAGGACTGACACATTTCTTTCTGAGTTATTTATAAGAAAAATATAGGTATCTTTGAGTATTCCAAGCTTCTATCACTTGACCATTGGGGCATATAAAAATGGCAGTCTTATGTGTGATAGATTGGAGACTATCCTAATGGTAAATTGGTTGAATACTCACATATTGGCAGACATTTAAGCTGAACAAAAATAGTGGGTTAAACTCTTATTCTCAATTACAATGCACTATTTTCATTCGCTAAATGCGGCATTAAACGAGCAGGAAACCTAGTATGAATATCCCAATGATTACCGCGCTTCAGAGTGCTATTACCGAAGCGCTCGAGAGTATACCAACCTCTGAGGCGGAGCAGATCTATGCATTGTCTTTCTATATCAACAACGAATATGACGATCCCCGTCTACCTACGCTGACAGTCGGCTATAACACAGTCGACGAGTGGCATGCTTCGATTCCAAAGGCTTCTAGCTCTGACGAAGCAAAATGGAACTATGCCTTCTGGCTTCAAAACGAACTCCTCGTCTTTGGGGATTCTGACTCTCAGACTGCGGATATCTTAGCTCGCTGGGTGGCCGATCTCGGTCTCGGGTACAGTGATGCGGAGGAAGATGTCGATTTTGAGCGCTGCCTTGAGCTCGGTCAGGAGATAACCGAGCAATTTGTTGCCGCAGTATGCGTTGTCGCTTCTACACTCCATTCCAACTTAACCGTTAGTCGCGTTTTCGGTCGTTCTGTACCCATCATAGTTCACGAGCTCGAGTACTATAACGAGATCGCAGATCAGACAGAGGCCTGTAACCCTCCCAGACTCGCCGAAGAGTTCGTTTCTTGGGTGCGCTCAATCTAACGTTAGTTATCAGTTATAGGTGGTAAGGATATAGGGCTGATTGGTTGGCGGTTTCAATAAGTCTAATCACAGAGTTTAATCACATAGCTTAATCACATAAGAAAAAAGGATGCATCGATGAACGAAGAGCAATACGAGAAGGGGCTTGAGGTGCGTCGTGCTGTGATGGGCGATAGCTATGTGGATAAGGCGCTCAATAGTGCGACGGATTTTACGCAACCGCTGCAAGATTTAGTCACGGCGAATTGCTGGGGTGAGGTTTGGGTGCGTGATGCTATCTCAAGGCAAACGCGCAGTTTGATTACTATTGCGACGCTGGCGGCATTAAAGGCGCCGACTGAGTTAAAGGGCCATGTGCGGGGCGCGCTAAACAATGGCTGCTCGGTTGAAGAGATCCAAGAAGTCTTACTGCATTGCACCGTTTACTGCGGTATGCCTGCGGGGATTGAGGCTTTTCGAGCGGCGAAAGAGGCGATTGAGGAGTGGCAGGCGCAAAACAGTTAGCTCACTTGGTACTATCATTTTGAGCGTCAATGGCTTTGAGGTTTAGTTGCTGTGAGATTTAATTACTTTGCGGTTTAGTGGTTTTAACATTCGCTAGGGGATCTGAGTTACGCGGATTCCCCTAGCGCATGATGGCTACAAACTTGAACAGTCTGCGCTTATTTTTGCAGTTGGGCTTTTGCGGCTTCTACTTTTGAGAAATCCAAACCGAGTTCAAGCACGGCTTCTTTGATCAAGGCCGGTTTCTGCATCACTAGCCCCAGCAGTTGTTGTAGTTTTTCGGCTGGGATGCCTAATTGACCGAGCGTACCCATCGCCATTAATGGATTTTCGGTTAATGTTTGAAACAGTTCTTGGATTTTAGCGTCACTGACGTTGTGTTCTTTTAAGATGGCAATAATGGGATTCATTGCATTACCTTGTTGATATGAAAGTTAAACAGGTGCCGATTTTATCACAGTTCTGCCAGAGTGGTTGCCTCACACATGCGTACCCATTGGATGTTGCCACGCTTTGCCTATGCCATTAAGCGCATTAGATTTTATTCCCAATAAGCTTTACTCTGGTGACGTATTTCCCAAAATCTGCCGATAAAACCTGAGCGACTGTCGGGCATCGTGAGCCGTTGCATTGGATATTATGGCTCTAGATATCATGACTCTAAGATATTGTGGCTCTAGATATGATTGCCTTAGATATCATGGAACAATGCGATTGGGTAATCGCTGGCTTTTATCATCCCTTAAAAATATAAAGGAACTGTGGTTATGCTTGATGTTGTCGCGAACCAAGACAAAAGTATTGTGGTTAAACAGTTGCGATACGGGCGTGATAATGAGGTGTTAGTCGTCGATGAGTGGCAACTGAACCCTGCGGAACATTGGGCGATTTTCGCGACCGACAGTTATTGTGGTTCCTTGCTCGGGCGAATATTAACGGGTGATATTCTGCCCGATGAAGGGACGATTGCTGGCCTGCCGCAACGTATCGGCTGGGTGTCACTTGGGTTGCAACAAGCGTTGCTGGAGCGCGAATTAGAAAAAGACGAGTTGGATTACGGTTCGAGTGTCGAATCCTTAGTGTTGGAATGCTGCCAAGATGCCAAGCAACTCCCAGCATTATTACAAAAGGTTGGGCTTGAGCCGCTGCGTCGGCGCGGTTTTCGGCAATTATCCACGGGCGAAACGCGCAGAGTCATGCTGGCACGTGCACTGGCAATGTTACCGCAATTGCTGATTTTAGATGACCCTTACGCTGGGCTCGATGCTGAACATCAGGCGAGTTTATCTGAGCTGCTGAGTGAAGTGGCCGAGCATAGCCAGTTGCTGATCATTACCTCTCGCCAAGAAGAATTGCCGCCGTGCATCAGCCATGTGGCGCTGTTTAATGGCGAGATGCTGAAATCGGGGCAGAGTGTGCACAAACTCAGCCCGTCGATGTCGATTGAGCAATGGCACAATCATCCTGTGATGGCGCAGTTGAATGCGTTATCGGCGCAACGTAGCGATGAACTCTTGGCCTTAATGGAGCGGCAAAGGCACAACGCCGAGGCGTTTGATCCCTTGGTCGAGATTAAAAATGGCAAAGTGGAATATGTCAGTGGGCTGATTTTCAGCGGCGTGAATTGGCGCATCGAGGCGGGGCAACATTGGCAAGTTCGCGGCCCAAATGGCTGCGGTAAAAGCACTTTGCTGGGGCTGATTTTAGGCGACCATCCCCAATGCTATAGCAATGCCATCACGCTCTTTGGCCGACCTCGCGGAAGCGGCGAGAGTATTTGGCAGATTAAACAACGGATTGGCATAGTATCGTCGGCGCTACACTTGCAATATCGCGTCAGTTGCTCGGCATTAGATGTGCTGCTTTCGGGCTTTTTTGACTCTATTGGCCTGTACCATAAACCCACTAAACCTCAGCTGGATTTGGCGAAGGAATGGTTGGCTATTTTGCACATGACAGGGCTGGCGAGCACGAGCTTTAAGAAGCTCGATTATGGTCAGCAGCGGTTATTGCTGATAGGTCGTGCCTTGATTAAACAGCCACTGTTACTGATTTTAGATGAGCCGTATCAGGGCTTAGATTTTATCAATCGCACCTTAGTGATGCGGGCGCTGGAGATGATAGCCGAGCATCATCTGAGCCAATTGCTTTACGTGTCGCACCATAGGGAAGATGCCTTACCTGCGATTAAAAACTTTGTCGATTTTATCAAGCAAGATGACGGCTATTCGGTACAGGTGAACTACTGTGAGTCTGAGGATTTAACCCGTTTAAATCAGTAAATGCCACCTATCGCAGCAGTTGAACGGCTGCTTATTTGTTTGCAGAGTTTGTCGTTATCCCTCGGCACTCCAACGCAGGTTAAAATTGACTTTACAGGGCGCTAGCCATTGAGTGTGTTAGTCACGCTCAATGGCAATATATCTGTGGCGCGAAAGATTTTCGTATTCCAGTGAAAACTGAGATGCACCACATATCGATAATGAGGGTATCGCCCTAGTGTTTAATCCCCCATTCGCCAGACAGCAGTTCTGTTAATTAGTCATGCTTGATATAGGTAACTGTGAGCCGTCTTACAGTTATGAATGTCGTTGGCGCGAATAATAGTTTCTGGCCTAGGCCAGAAACTCGTGACAGTTTTATGGTTCATCTACTGAACTTATTCATCAAGTCAGTTATCACGCTTGAGAATCCAGAACGATGGACTCCCTTAGCTAGATGAGCCCTAGATGAGCCTTAGTGTCGTGCGCTGTAAACAAGATGTGCACCAAGACCTAAAACACGATTTCAAGACATATAAGACGACTTAAAGATAAATACATATATGCCAAGACCTAAAAAATGCCGTCAATTATCGAGCTGTGTGCCCTGTAGCCTATTTAAGCCTAATGGGATCCCTGCGGTTAAATTAACTCATATTCAATTAGAGGCCGATGAGTTTGAGGCCCTCGAACTGGGTGACGTTAAAAGATTAAGCCAGATCGATGCCGCTGCCTTGATGGGGATCTCTCGGCAAACCTTTGGATACCTTCTCGCCAATGCCCGTAAAAAGGTGGCGACGGCTATCACTCAAGGTCAAGCCTTGAGGCTGCCAACCCAAACAGACAAGGATTTATCATGATTATTGCCATGCCGATGAGCCGCGAACGCCTCGCCAGTCACTTTACGAAAGCCCTACAAATTGGCTTTTATAATGAACAGTTTCAACGAATCAAACTGGTCGATAACCCGGCAATTGAAGGTGACTGTAGTGCCAAAAAAGCCTTATTAGAGCTGATTATCCAACAAGGTACCGACATTGTACTTGTGCAGAATATCGGTGAGCGCATGTTAGGAAAGTTGCTAGATGCGGGGATTAGTGTGAGCAAAGGCAGTGCGAGTCAAACAGTGGTGACTTTACTTGCACAAACGGCTGATCTTAATCTTAGATTGACGGATGCATCCCAAGGCCGCGCTTCACTCAAACATGCAGCCAAGGGCGGATGTTGCCACTCTACAGGTGACGGCTGCGGTTGCAGTGGTAAAGCTAAAGCAGCACCTAGATCAACACGTCTTATGGGCATGCCCGCAGCACAGGTTAAGCTTGATCAGTCAGTGCATTACGCTGGGTTTAGACCCTTGGTAAACAAATAATCTCACTGTCTAATTTGGATTATTCCGCCACAGTTAAACCATAGGGGCGGGCAAGCGCCCCTCGAATATCCGCTAACGAAAATACCTTGGAAAACCGTCCAAAGGTTTTGCCATAAAACACACATTCCACTACAGGTAAGGCAAATACATTGCGGCTCGCCGCTATCTCACCTTGGGCTTGGCAATCAATATAGGCCATCCGTATCTGCGGGAACTCTTGCGCCAACATCTCAGCAATTCTCGGTTTGAGCGTTTGGCACACACCGCAGTCCAGCGCGCCAAATAACAACAGCACCGCAGCATGCTCGGTTAACAAGGACTCCAGCATCTCAGGTGAATCCATTTCGATGATATCAGTGTGCATGCGTTACCATTTGGAAGTTGTGATAGGTATGAATTCATGGGCTAGTTTGCGTATTTCTAGGGTTAAAGCCAGCCCATTTTTACCACGCTACTACCGATAAATTGACCAAGTTAGAATAAGCCAAGCATGAGAAGCCCGATACTGGCAGCAATCACTCCGGTTTGCTGTATGCCTGTCAGGCTATCTCACCATTGTTTTAGATTATTTATCATTTCACTACCTGCTACCTGCTACCTGCTACCAGCTACCTGCTCAGGCTTAAGGTTACACGCGTGACTTTACATATGTCGCATCGCTAACTGCACCACTGACGCTCGCAGGGAATGCCATCACCGTTACCATCCATTTGAGTATTGGGGCAATGTTGGATGTAGAAAGTCGCCTCAGCACAGGAACTCATGTGGCTGCAATGGGTTTTACCCGCTTCACATTGGAAACTTGGTGTTGCCGTTGCTTGTGTTCGCGCTTTAGTTTCATACATGGGCATTGGCTGAGTGTCTTCATTCGTGAGGACTGGTACTTCATCGATTGCAGGAGCTTCATTGAATTCTTGGTATTGTTTAAAGCCAAAGATAACTATGGCCACGATTATTAGCAGCGGGATTATCGTATTAAAAGAGGATTTTCGTGGGCTATGGTAATGCGCTTTGTTTTTGTTATTGAAGTTTTCATTGCGTGATTGGATATGAGAGTGGGAGCGTGTTGTTGCACTCGCTGCAACGACTGCGACGCCTTCAATCGAGGCGATAACCGCTTTTCTTTTGCCGTCATTTTGCACTTCCGTTTGATACAGAATGCTGTCGCCCACTATGGGTTTTCTCGCCATCTTTTTCAGCACTGAAATGTGAATAAACACATCTTGGGCTGCGTTTTTTTCAGGCTGAATAAAGCCAAATCCCTTTTCATCGTTCCAGCGTACCAGTACGCCTCTATCCATGAGCATTTTCTATGTCCTTAATTTAACGGCTTAATATTTTTAGTTATTGAATATCAATACTTACTTGAGTCGTGCCAATTTATCTCTTTTAAGGAGCAAACCGTACTTAGGTTGACGAGTCAGCTATTCAATGTTGGCAGCTAAGTTACTCAAGCATAGGAAGTTTTGCAATTTTTTATCTTGAATTTGCTTATGTGTGACTCATTCGTTTTGAGTGTATGGCGGTGGGGAAATGTGAGCACTTAGCAGAAACGGTTGGCATTTTGGTAAATTCAATACAAACAATAGATTGCATTAATAATAAACAAATCGATCAAAAAATGTGCGTTAAAACTTGCAATTTTACTGTGTGCTACATAGTATTTGCTGTGTGGCGCACAGTGTGTGTGACACAGTGTTAAGGACAGGAATTCGACAATGACAAGTTCACAGCTAGTCAAAATGCGACTCGAGTTGCGCCGTGGGGTATTAGTGTTGGCGGTACTGGGATTATTAAAACAAGCCCACTACGGTTATTCGCTCCGCAAACAGTTGCAGGAAGGTGGTATTGATATTGACGAAGGGACTCTGTATCCCTTAGTGCGCCGCCTAGCCGATCAAGGATTGTTGGATAGTGAGTGGCGACAGGCCGAAGGGCGTGAGCGTCGTTATTACCAATTGTCGTCATTGGGCGCTGAGTTGCTCAGTCAACTGACCGATGAATGGCAGCAACTTAATGGCGCCTTGGCTTTTTTACTGGAGCAAAGCGCTGACACTAATGGCTCTGATATGAAAAGCTCAGACGAGAGTGCAGAGGAGATTTGATATGGAATTAGTCGATCGCTATATCGCCGCGGTGCAGCGAGAATTGCCCGAGAATAAACGTCAGGAAATTGGCCGTGAATTAAAAGCTAATATCTGCGACCAATTGGATGCCCTATCTGAACAAGGCGAATTGACTGAAGCGCAAATTGTCGCGGTATTAAAGCAAATGGGTCATCCCTGTAAGGTCGCGCAGCAATTTGTACCATCTATGCCTATTATCGCCTCTGAGGATATTCCGCTTTTTAAACATACACTTTTCATGGTACTGGGTGTCTTGTTTGTGTTGCAGGTGGTGGGTGGCACGACTCAATGGTTGGGCTCGGCAGAGGGGGATCTATTAGGATTTATCCACCATATTGCCAAAGGTTTTATTGGCGATGCCTGTCTTGCCTTTACCGCTATTCTGTTGGCCTTTTGGAGTTTCTCGGCTCAGGGGAAATCTATGTCCGGCAGCAATTGCCAAAAATGGCAGCCGCAGAATTTGCCAAAGGTTGGACCTGGTTGGCAGCATATTAGTTTAAGCGATGTGTTTACCGATCTGGCGACATACCTTTTTCTCTTACTTGTGATCTGGTGTTCTGTGTGGATGAGTAGCGAGCAATTAGCCGCGCGGACTGTGATTTTCAGCGTCAATGCTCAGCAATTACTGCAATGGTTTAGCCCTATTATTTTGCTGTCTATGGGGAATAGTCTCTGGCAACTACGCCGCCGAGTGTGGACTACTGAATTGTTACTGGCGAATATGGGGATCAATCTTGCTTATGCCTCGTTCTTAGTCTTTCTGGCCTTTAGTTCGCCACTATTACAAAGCCAAGTACAAAACCAAGGAGCTGAATTAAATGGGGAATTTACGTTATTACAGTTAGAACATTGGCTAAGTTATACTCTAGTGATTGCCGCTATGTTCCCTGGCTATGAAGTGATTCGCGATGGGGTGCGTTGGCGTAAACTCGCAAGCAAATAAGTAAGGTTTAACCTAGGTTTTGTAGGTGAGTTTTATTCACTTTTTTATCGAATACATGGCCTGATCAGCATGATTGAACAGGCTTTTTATATTTGTGCCATCTTCTGTGGAGAAAAGTAAGCCACGACATTTACATTCGATGCTGATTTATTCTGGGGTATCGCCATGATTCATTTCATTATTAAGCGATTCTTGAGCCTGTTGTTTGTAGGTGTCAAATATGCCTTCTTGCTTCATCTGTTTGAGCTCCCGAGCAAGATTAACGGCGAGTGCCGCGTGACGTTTATTTAAGTAACCATAGCTGGTGAGTTCTTCTAGGGTGGCAATCGCGATTATTTTGCTGCCTTGAAACTCAGGCGTTTGTAATAGATCCAATGAGCTTGCCTCCGTATCAATATAGATATCGATTCGGTCGCGGAGCATTTTACGAAAGGAGCTCGCGGGGGATGAAGATTCAGTCAGACGCTCCTTAGGAATGAGTCCCTTTAGCTTTTGTTCTGCGAGGAACACGCCTCGATAGTATTCGATCTTGTATCGACTCTTTTGCAGCGCTTGCCAGTTAGGTATTTTGATTTCGGGATTGTGGGCGAAGGCAATTAAATGGGTATCGATAACCGGTTCTTCAATTCGAATGAGGTTGGTAAACTTTTCGCCATAATGAGATACACGCCCCGGCTCGCCATCCACTTTACCTGAGTCCGCCATCATACTGGCGCGGGCAGCAGGAACCACTTGATAGGAGAAGTCATATCCTAAGCGTTCAAAGGCTTGGGCGTAAATCAGTTCAGCCCATTTAAAGTAGAAGTTATGTTTGGGGTCCTCATAAAACGCCATCGTAATGATAGGTTTATCAGCAATCATCGCTGTGGTTTCTGCTGTTGATTTGCTGGTTGCATGAACCGAGACACAAAAGAAAAGGCCTACCCACACACTCCAAATGTGCATATTGCTCCATCGTTGCATAGCGTGTCCCTAAACGTGTTGAGTTATTTAGAGTATAGCTAGCCTGATAAATGGGTTCATTTTTATTCAAGCAAGATTATTTTATTTCCATGATTTCACACTAACACACGGTTGAAATGTGATCTGCTGGCGGACATTTTGTCCTTTTGGGTTTAAAAATGTGCGATACGGCACATAGAAATGATATTTGCCTGTATTTTGCTGGTTTTTTATTCATCAGAGTTTGAGCTTGATCGGTTTTTTGCTTGTAAATAAGGCGTTAAATCCCTGCCGTCTATCACCTGTAGTAGGAAAGAAAGGATGAAATCGGGACTGGGATTATCAGGAATGCGGTTATCAAAGCTTTGGTTATCAATGACGTGGTTATTACCTCTTTGTTGTTTATCGAGTACCGTAGTGGCAGAGGCGGCAACGGACAATATCGAACGCCTAGAGGTGCGCGGTAGGCAAATTAATACCTTAGGCCATAGTACTTCGGCATCTGAGGGAATAGTCGGCGCGGCAGAAATCGAGAGTCGACCCCTATTACGAACCGGTGAAATCCTCGAATTTGTTCCTGGGATGATAGTCACTCAACACAGTGGTTCGGGTAAGGCGAATCAGTATTTCTTACGCGGCTTTAATTTGGATCATGGCACAGACTTTAATACTCGAGTCGATGGTATGCCTGTGAATATGCGAACCCATGGGCATGGTCAGGGTTATACGGATCTTAACTTTTTGATCCCTGAACTTATAGGCGAGATCCGTTATGCCAAAGGCGCTTATTATCCTGAGGTGGCCGATTTTTCTGGCGCGGGTGCTGCCCAATTACTGCTGGCTGATCAACTCCCCCATAACCAAGTTGGGGTGACGTTGGGTGAATATGGCTACCAGCGACTCGTGGCGACTCAGGAGCTAAACACTGACATGGGGCGTTTTATTTGGGGTGGTGAGGCACAAACCTATGATGGCCCGTGGACGGATATTGATGAGGATGTGAGTAAGATCAGTGTCGTCGGGCGTTATTTAACTCGGCTCGGCGAGGGTGACTTGAGCGTCACTATGATGGCCTACGACAACAGCTGGAATTCGGCGGATCAGATCCCCGCCCGTGCGGTGGATTCTGGATTAATTGATTTTTATGGATCTTTAGATAAAGACGTCGGCGGTGAATCTAACCGTTATAGCGTTTCAGCTAATTACGATGCGGGTGATTGGCAGGGAAATGTCTACGCTATTCGCTCGACTATGAATTTATTCTCTAATTTTACCTATTTTTTAAACGATCCCATCAATGGTGATGAGTTTGAACAAGTCGATGAACGCACGATTTGGGGCGGTGATCTTAAGCGTGATTGGCAGACTTCACTTGGTGGCACTCAACTGAATTACAGTGTGGGCGGCGATGTGCGTTATGACGATATTGGCGCAGTGGGTTTGTATAACACTCAGGCGCGACAACGGCTGAATACGGTAAGGCTCGATGAAGTGCAAGAGTTGTCGAGTGGCATCTTTGGCAAAGTTGAGTGGCTGCCAGCTGATCAATGGCGTTTTAATCTTGGGCTGCGTTACGATTATTTTGATGTGCAGGTCGACAGTGATAATCCGCTTAACAGTGGCGATGCGTCCGATGGTATGTTCAGCCTCAAAGCCGGTGCTTCTTATTTGTGGAGCGATAATCTTGAGTTATATGTTAATGCAGGCCAAGGGCTACATTCGAACGATGCCCGCGGTGCAACGATCAAGGTTGACCCTGTGAGTGGCGATGAGGTCGAAAAAGTCGATCTGCTCGTGCGCTCAAATGGCGGCGAATTTGGGGTGAAATACTATGACAGAGACTTTATTAATTTCTCTGCTGCGATCTGGTATCTGCAACTAGATTCAGAATTAGTATTTGTGGGCGATGCGGGTAACACTGAGCCGAGTCGTGCATCTGAACGTTATGGTGCTGAATTAACGGCTTATTATTGGTTGAATGAGGCAATCAGTATCGATATGGAATTAGCGTGGACTAACGCCAGATTTACTGAAAATGAATTTGAAGAGGGTAAGTATATCGATGGCGCAGTTCCCTTTGTTGCCAGTGCGGGCATCACCTATCGACCCGACGGCGATGGCCTGTATTCGAGTGTACGTGTGCGGCACCTTGGCGAGCGGGTGCTCGATAGCTTTAATGACCACAAGGCTGATGCGACCACATTAGTTAACCTCGCGTTAGGATACGAGTTCCGCCGCTTCGACACTAAGCTTGAGCTGCTCAATGTGTTTGATAGTAAAGATCACGACATAGATTATTTTTATGCCTCTCGTTTGCCCGGCGAAGCAGTCGAAGGCGTTGAAGATCAGCATTATCATCCTGTTGAGCCACGAATGGTGAGAGTCAGCGTGAGTTATCATTTCTAGTGATATTCATCTGTTAAGGCGATATCGAAGATTATTACGTATGTCGCCGAGCAAAAAATGTATCTCATTAAGCGTCCAGATAGTTGGGCGCTTTTTTCTGCTGCACTCATTTAAGCGCTAATTTAAGCGCTAATCTAAGCCCAAATCGCTTCAAACTATGTGGCTGCAATAATTTACTATTCCCGCGCTGACAATGGAGGCTAGAATGATGACGAGTCGATCTGAGTTTCCCCCTGTTTTACAGCTGATGCTATAGGTAATCGCCGCGAGTTATGAGTACTGCAACACCCATTGAAAACATTAATTATTGGCGTCATCCTAGCTTATCAGGCATAGAACTGAGTCAGGCGGAATTCACGCATTTCAGCTTTGATAAACATGTGCATCTGGATTACCACTTAGGTGTGGTCACCCAAGGTGCGCAGCAGTTTGTGAATAAGGGCAGCAGTTATCAGCTTGGTCAGCACAGCCTATCGACCTTAAATCCCGACGAAACCCATGATGGTCAAAGCCGCGATGCCGACGGTTATCGGGTGAAAGTGATGTCGATTCCCGTGGAATACATGAATGAAGTCAGCCAAGAACTGGGTTTGAAGGAGCACTTTTTCAGCGCGCCTATGGTGGATGACCCGACGCTTTATCAATATTTTATTCAGCTACACGAGCTATTAATTCAAGGCCAATGTGGTGCGCTTGCGGGTGAGTCCCACTTACTGAATTTTATTCATCTGCTGCTGGAGCGTTACCCAAGCGGTATTTCATCTTGCCTATCTAAACCGAATCAACCGCAGGGGTTATCTAAGTTGCAGGTGAGCTTAGTGAAACAGCGAATTCACGATGAGCCTTGGCATAATACTCAACTTGAAACCTTAGCCAATGAAGTGAATTTAAGTAAATTTCAGTTTTTACGGCAATTTAAACAGGCAACAGGGATGACTCCCCATGCGTACCTTAAACGGGTGCGCTTAGAGTTGGCGAAAAAATCCTTAAGTCATGGCGCTTTAGTGGCGGATGTGGCGCAGCAGTTCGGATTTTTCGATCAAAGTCATTTAAACAAAGCTTTTAAGCAGGCATTCCTATTATCGCCAGTGCAATTTCAGCGGCGTATGCTCTAATTTCCGCCCGTCTTTCGACGCCGCTGGTTTTTAAAAAACACTGAATAGTGCAATTTATTACAATTCAGCGCTGCGACAAATTGCCATACTGGCTGCCTCAGTTATCGTTATTAGCCTTTTTTGCGGAGCCGCATATCTATGGATTTATCTTTATTACTCACCTTGGCTGTAATCCATGCCGTTGCTTTAATCAGTCCCGGACCCGATTTTGCCATTATGGTGAAGATTGCGACTCAGCAGTCCAGAAGCACTGCGGTTTCCGCCGCTGTGGGGATTTCAATAGCCATTTTAGCTCATACGATTTTGAGTCTGACCGGTGTGAGTCTACTCATTAAGAGTTCGCACACTCTGTATCTCTTAGTGCAAATTGTGGGCGCTTCTTACCTCGCTTGGATGGGGTTTGGTGCCCTGCGAGCCGGTCTTGCGATACTCGCTAAACGTAAAATGAGTGCCAGAGTCCATGCAGGGACAAATGATGATGCTGTCATTAGTGCTGGTGACGTTGAAGGCGTGGCGTCTGTTGCTGGTGGCTTAGGTGGCACTATGTCGCGCAGGCAAGGTTTTTTGACTGGGCTTTATACCAATCTATTGAATCCGAAAGCATTAGTATTTTTCTTAACCCTGTTTTCGGCCTTGATTACCCCAAGTGTTACAACGAGCACTAAAATCGCTTCCGCTATTTTGTTGTTGTCTTTGTCATTGGCATGGTTTGGCTTTTTAGCGGTAATGTTGTCAAAGGCGCAGGTGCAACTTAAATTGCAGCGACTAACACCAGTTATCGATGCGGTTATTGGTGTCATCTTTATGTCGGTAGCCTTGGCGATTTACTCAAACCTATTATTAACCGCTTAGTCAGGTGCAGTGTAAATCACCTTAGGTTTTAGTCTGAGGCACTTATGGTATTCTTGGCCTTTAGTCTCAGCAGAGACATTTGGAGTAAGGGATAAAGATGCCATTCGCCTCACGACTTAAGGGAAGCAAATTAGCTGTTTTCAGCCAAGTTACACTGATGAATATCGCGTTTTCAGCGGCGTTAATATTCAGCGTTATGGGTTTAAGCATAAATGCAAACGCCGCTGATGAAGCCATGCCACAGGAATATATCCCTCTGGTGCAGGGGCTTATCGACGCCGCCAAGGCCAATGATCTTGAGGCGCTTGCTAAGCGTGTGGCTTACCCGCTTAAACGTGAATATCCGATCCCCGCGATTCAAAATACCCAGGAAATGATCGCACGTTTCGATCAGGTTTTTGATCCTAAGCTGCTTGAGCAGATCGCCCATTCTAAGATTGAAGCCGATTGGCAGACGATGGGCTGGCGCGGCATTATGCTCGGTAGCGGTGTTGTGTGGCTGGATTTTGATGGCAAGATCATCGCCATTAACTATCAAACACCGGTAGAGGCAAAACTGAAAGCTGAGCTTATTGCTAAGCAACAAACGGCATTACATCCGAGTGTGAGTGAGTTTGTCAGCCCAGCGTTATCTTGGGAGACCGCCAAGTTTACCATTCGTGTCGATGATATGGGGAACAGCCAATACCGCTATGCCGCATGGGCAAAGGGTAAGGCATTGAGTGAAAAGCCAGATTTAGTGCTGAATAAAGGCAAACTCGTTTTTGATGGCAGTGGAGGGAATCATTCATACCAATTTCGCAGCGGCCCATACCAGTATTATTGTTATGTCACCGTCTTAGGCGGCAGCGATAGTCCTCTAGGCGAGCTAGTGGTGTTTAAGAATGACCAAGAAATACTGACACAAGCTGTCATTAAAGCAGACTAGTCTCGTTTCCATATCCCTATTAGTGAGATTTAAAGCCGCGACCCTATGGTGATGGTCGCTGCTTTAATCTTCCATATTTTAGAAAGTCACTGTGGCAACAATGCTAATCTTAGGTAAGTTCTCAATATATAAATCCGTCCTAAAAAGTTAATGCCCCTTTTCATGGTAGCACCACGCAAAACTACGCTTGTCGCGTCGGACTGTTGACCAAATTTTTGTAATGCTACAATGTGACTACAAGAACAATGATTATCCACGCAGCAAATTACAGTTCAATTCGTCCATTAGTGTTTGTTTCACTTATTCGAAAAGTGTAAATGGTAAGGAGTCATGATGTACGATATATTGCTAAGACATATCCAAAAAAACTATGAAATATTACCTCTAGTAAAAATAGGAAATAAAGGCGGTTCTTGCAGATTCTGTAAGTCGAGTAAAGCATCGTATCGTAATAAATCACACTCTATTCCCGAGTTATTAGGAAATAAAAGCATATTCACTTTAGATGAATGTGACGAGTGCAACAAATATTTCGGTCGTAAAATTGAGAGGGATTTGAGTGAGTTTGTTACTCCTTCGTGGTTTACTAAGTTAAAGGGAAAGAATGGGCGTAGGACAATGCAAGCACTTGGTGGAATCAAACTATCTAGTGATGTCAGTTCCTTAAATATAGAATTTCCTGACCATAGCAGTAACTATTTTAAAGACATTATACTGGAGACAAAAGGCCGTTCCTTTGCGGGAGTTAATGTATATAAAGCATGTGTGAAGATCCTAGTTTCAATTTTACCTGAAAAATATCTGTCTGATTTCGATGATACGACAAAATGGCTGCTTTCAGATGATGGATTTGAAAAACTAAACCACAGGCCTTTTATATTGGTTGGGAATCAACTACCTGATTTTAGGTTGCCTGATGTTATGGATGTAGAACTTATTAGACAGCAGAATGCAGGTGAGGATGCAGTTTATCAATTAGATGTAAGGTTCAACAACTATTATATAAAATTGCCTTTTTCACCCAAAGCAAAGTGTATGTTTAGAGTTGGTGAAGTTATTCCGGCTAGAAATGAAATTGAAAAAGTATATTTTCAGGAGATCGACCTTTCAAAATATGTTTCTAAGCATAACTACAAACTGAAACTAGATATCTCAAGTGTTAAATGAAAAAATTGAGTACTAATCTACCTTAATTAACCTATTTTGTCCCAAATGTGAGTTATAACATTCTTTGGAAATGACAATTCACGCAGCATTATTCAGTCGGTTTTAATTCGCGAAATAAAAAAGAGCATTAAGGATGAACTTAATGCTCTTTTTTATGGATAAATGCCTGCTCAAACTGTGTTGCGGTAATGGGTTTACCGTAGAGGTAGCCTTGGCCTAAGTCGCATTCCTCGTGACGAATAAAGGCATCTTGTTCTAGGGTTTCTACGCCTTCGGCGATCACTTCCAAGTCCAGTTTCTTACCAATGGCAATAATTGCCTTGGTTAACTCTCTATTTTGTTCGTTTTCTTCGAGTTTACTAATAAAGCAGCGATCGATTTTTAAGGTGTCGAAAGAGTATTTTTGTAGATAACTTAAGGATGAGTAGCCTGTGCCAAAATCATCTAGGGAGATGCGGATACCGAGTTCTTGTAGTTTTTGGATGGCATTGTGGGCAATGTGTTCATCCTGCATCAGCATGCCTTCGGTAATTTCAAGTTCTAAGGCGGTGGGGGGCAATTGATAAAGGGTGAGTAAGTCGGCTATGTGTTCGCTAAAGCGGGGATTGCGCATTTGCAAAGGGGAAATATTGATGGCGATTTTAAACTCTTGGCCTACCTCGCGACACCATTTTGCCGCCTGAGACAGAGCGGTATGCAATACAAAATTGCCAATATCGATAATCTGGCCATTACGTTCAGCTAAGGCGATGAATCTGTCTGGGGCGACATTGCCAAGGATGGGATTATGCCAGCGCAGCAGGGCTTCGGCACCAATCACTTGCTTCGTCTTTAAGTTAATAAAGGGTTGGTAATGCAGGCTTAACTCGTTCTTGTTCAGTGCATCGACCAAGTGGGATTCCAGTTGATAGCGTAGGTTTAAAGCGGCTTGCGTATCTTGATTAAAGAAGCTGTGAGTTGAGCCATCAGCCTTGCTGATCGTCATGGCCGCTCCGGCTTTTTGCAGCAGGATGGCGGCATCGATACCATCCATAGGCGCTTGTGCTATGCCCATGCTCGAGGGAATCGTGATTACAAAATCAGCCACACCAAAGGGGGTATTACAGCAGTTAAGCACTTTATTGATGAGTTTATTGGTTTCGTTATTCGAAGGTTTGTGGGCTTGAATAATCACAAATTCGGCGCCAGCGATGCGGGCGATAAAGGTGTTTTCATCGGTATAGTGCTGTAAACGTTGGCTGAGAATAGTGAGAATTTTATCGCCAATCAGGTAACCATAACTGTCGTTGATGGATTTGAAATTACGCAGCCCAAGATAGAGTACTGAAATCTTTTCTTTGCGATTCACTTTTTCGAGCATGATCGACAGACTATTAATCAAATTGATGCGGTTGGGTAATCCCGTGAGTGGATCGTAGCTTTTATGGTATTCCAGTGAGGTTTCGGTGGAGGTGCGGTTTTCGATTTCTTTGATGAGCTTGCCGCTAAGTTCGGCGAGTTCATGGGTGCGCTGTTGTACTTTTTGCTCTAGCTGCTGATTGTACAGTTGTAGCTTAGCCTGTTGATAAAGGGTGACTAGGTTAGCTTCGATACCATTTTGAAACCGAGCGAGTAAGCTGCGAAAAGATTGGCGGTAATTATGCTCTTGGCTATCGAGCATGCAGATAGTGCCAAAGGCACTGCCATCTGGCCAACGTAAAGGTAAACCACAGTATGCGATCATGCCGAGTTTAATGTCAGGATTTTTGTCCCAGTTTTTATCCTTTAGGGCATTAGGAATGTGGAGTTCCTTACCTTCTTTGATCACTGTTTCGCAGTAAAGTCCGTGGCCTAAACTGTCTTTATCATGTTTTTTATAGGGATTACCTTGGGTGCGGCTCGAGGTAAAGACCTCAATATCGGTTTGATGGACACGCATGATCAAAGCGGCGGGAGTGTCGACTAATTCAGAGAGTAAATCTAAGGTTTGTTGCCAGTTATCAACCATTTCTTGGGGAACAACGATTTTGTCTGTGTCGATAGCAATGTCGGCAAATAAACGATCTTTTTGAGACTGGTTAATGGCGAGGTTGTATGGCATGAATGCTCAGTCCTAGAGGCGCGATACTATTCATAAACTATAGTCTTTTTACTCATGATGTGAGTCTTTTCGATAAATTTAGTTACTGCAAAATCTCGGTTCTATCTTAAATGCTGCGCTGTTAAATCTCTTAAGTGTTAGGTAAGAATTCAACGGTACTCTAACACTAAATGTTCTGATTTTTGGATTTATTAGTGAATAACTATCTGAAAGATAAAGTTATGATGACATTTATGGATTTTGCTAAGGGGCATTTAATTACGCCGCTTTTAGTGTTTGCAGTGATCATAGTGGGGCTTGAATGGACTCACGCTGATATGAAAGTCGCGACTTTGTTATTTCATTGGCAAGGAGGTATCGACTCTTGGCCATTGAGAGGATATTGGTTGACCGAAGATTTACTGCATGTCACTGGGCGTAACTTTGTCATCTTGCTGGCGGTGAGTGTCGTAGTCGGCATTGCCTTTAGTTTTCGAAGTGACAGGGTAAAACCGTACCGCAAGGGCCTGATTTACCTATTTAGTAGCGTATTGGCGAGTGTGTTGCTGGTCCGAATTGGCAAGAGCGTTACTCACATGACCTGCCCGTGGGATGTGATTGAGTTTGGCGGCCAGATGATACATACCTCCTTGTTTTCTCGTTTACCTAAAAGTGCTGAGTTTGGTCAATGTTTCCCTGGTGGCCATGCCAGCGGCGGGTTTGCTTGGGTTGCCTTGTATTACGTGCTGCGTGAGTATCGCCCGCATTTAGCTAAGTTTGGATTAATCTTTGGTTTGAGTTTGGGCCTAGTATTTGGCATTGGCCAAGAGTTACGCGGCGCCCACTTCTTGAGTCATGATTTATGGAGTTTAGCCATAGCATGGACGTCCGCTAGCCTACTCTACTATGTGTTTTTTCTGCGCTCGCCTGCGTTTAGAAAGTCTAAATTGGTCGCTTTGGGTCAAATGTTCAAGGTTACAAGTAGTGGAATACCGCAAAAATAACGAGCTGCGAAGCTAAAGCCCTGAGTCCTTATTGGGTTCAGTGTTTTTTATGGCTTAAAATCTAAATTCGAAGCGCATATCTGGTCTGCGTAGGCGAGATCTTTCATCTAACAGTTGGTTTTTTTCGTTGAGTAGGCTGTTTTTCTGTTTCAATAAGTCAGCCTTGTCGGTGAGATTATTGATCTTGCCATCAAGACTGCTTATTTCTCTCTCTATGGTATTTAAGCGGTCGGCAATCTCAGTTAAACGTTTGTTGGTCAGGTATTGTTGATGGCCTTGGTTATAGCGCTCAACAAACTGGTTATTACTGCAAACCCCATAATAACTTTCTCCCGCTAAGCCTACGCGGTAGCCATTTTCTGGCACGCAGTAACTGGCTAACCCTTGCTGGTATCCTTGTTTCCATTGCGCGGTATCGACACTGAGATTAAATTCACGACAATCTTTTTGATATTGATTTAATTGCCCAGAACTTGTCCCACGGTTGCCATCGGCAAGCCCAAGGGCAAACCAATCACTATTGGCGCATTCTTCAATAGATAAGCTGCTGCATTGAGTCAGGGATAAGACTGAAAGTGCGAGGAAAATGCTGGGATAGTGCATGGATAAGTTCTCTATATGTTGTGGCGTTTAGGATAAAGGCTCTTATGGGGGAGATCTAGCTATATATACCGCCGTTTATACGGTCATAGATGCATTTTATTGGGCTGAATCCATCACAGTTTAGCGGATGAATGCATGATAACCAGCTGATATTGTGTTAGTTTGTGGTTAACACTTTAATGTCTGCTTTGGTGCTCGCTATGATTTCACTTATTTCATCTGCGTATTCAGCTTCAATACCGGCAGTTAAGTCGGCTCATCAATCCCTTGATACCGCCGAGCCAAGCGGACTTAAATCCTTTACCTATGGTGCATTAGGACTGGCAGCTCCTAAAGCTGAGGTCAGTTTTGATGGCACTGCAAGGAGTAAAATACCTGAGCCTAGTGCGGATGATTTAGATGACGTTAAGAGTTCAAACGACACTTATTACAGTGCAGGCCAAATATTGAAAGCGGCGGCGACCGTGGGCAGTGTGATTGCCTTATTTGTTTGAGTTAAGTTCCTGCAGCAATTTAGCTCTGGGTATTATTTTAACTGGCTTGGATTGGCATATTCGCCGCGGAAAATGGCTTGTTGTTTTGAGTCTGGTTTTATTGGGGGGAGCATAAAAGAATATTCTTTTAGTTAAAGCGGTATTTTCAGTCTCTTTCTTTGCCAAAGCGCTGAGTAAATCTGGTATTGTGTTTAACACGCAAGTGCATTAGTTTTTACTTAAAATTCGTTTAACAATCCTAAACTATATTCATCAAACTTCCGCTGGAGACCGCTTTTGTATGAAGATTTGCCCGCAGTATTCCATATCATGCCTAAGTAAGGTATAAGGGCGCTATGAAAACTCCGAAACGAATCCAACCCCTGGTTGATGAAGGACTGGTCGATGAGGTCATTAGCCAGTTAATGAGCGGTAAAGAAGCGACTGTGTACGTTGTACGCAGTGGTGATGATATCCGCTGTGCCAAAGTCTATAAAGAAGCGGACAAGCGCAGTTTTAAGCAAGCTGTGTTATATCAAGAAGGCCGAAAAGTCCGTAACAGTCGTCGCGCACGTGCGATGGAAAAAGGGTCTAAATTTGGCCGCGATCAGCAGGAAGAAGCTTGGCAAAATGCTGAAGTTGAAGCACTTTACCGTTTAGCGAATGCGGGTGTGCGTGTGCCAACGCCTTATGGTTGTTTCGATGGCGTGTTGCTGATGGAGTTAGTGACGGATGCCGAGGGCAATGTCGCGCCGAGATTAAACGATGTCAGTATGTCGGCAGAAAAAGCCTTGAAGGATCATGCGTTGGTGATGACCTATGTCAAACGTATGCTCTGTGCGGGGTTAGTGCACGGTGACTTGTCTGAGTTTAACGTGTTAGTTGATAGTGAAGGGCCAGTGATTATCGACTTACCTCAGGCCGTCGATGCCGCTGCAAATAACCATGCTAAATGGATGTTAGCGCGTGATGTGAATAACATGACTCAATACTATGGTTTGTATGCTCCTGAGCTGTTAAAAACACAATACGCCAAAGAAATTTGGGCCCTGTTTGAAGCCGGTGAATTGAAGCCTGAAACACCATTAACGGGTGAGTTTACCGAAGTGCTGGTCGAAGCTGATGTTAGTGCGGTCTTGGAAGAAATCCAAGCAGCCTTTGAAGAGGCACAAGAGCGTAAGCAGCGGATCCAAGAGGCAAACGAAGAAGACTATTAATCGTCAGTCGTTGTTTTTCACCCATAAAAAAGACGCTCAAAGTAGCGTCTTTTTTATGCTAAAAATTAAGTGAAATTATTATTTTTATTGTTGATTTTATTATTGTTATTTAATTTTTGGCGTTAGCCAATCCTTGGCTTAATCCCCGATGGAAGCTGGGGCCATCCTTGTTGCTACAAACAAGCTAGCAATCATCGAACAGTGTGATAAAAGGACAAGAGCTGAGAGAGAAATATGTTCATGACTTGGGGGAGCACAATTCACATATTTAATCTTTGGGGAAGATAACTCCCTCAATCCTTGCCGAAACTTTGGTCACTCTTCAGTCAATCTATGTAATACCAATCACGGCCTTCCTTGGCGCACTACACTCATTGCAGTGCTGGATCATCATTGATCCTGTGAATAAAATGACAAGGCCAGAGAGAGAAATATGTTCATGACTTGGGGGAGCACAATTCACATATTTGATCTTGGGGGAGATAACTCCCTCCCTAGTCTTGCCGAAACTTTTGCATTGTCCCTATCCGTTTGTTGCTGTTAATACTATTTCCCAATCTTCGCTGGGTTCATCAATTTGGACGACAAGGCCGGACTAAAAAGGGCGCTGTTATTATTGTTGTTAGCACATCTTTTACATCGTTAGCGTTATCAGCAGGGCGATATGCAATCTCGTCCGGCCTTGTCTATTCGGGCACGTTTAGCTTGTTGTACAGGCACTCAATTGCCATGCAGCACTTAACCTATCGTGCGTAGCTCTTGATTGAGCTGTTTAATTTTTTTCTGTAGCTGGGCAATCTCACTCATTAATGCGCATTCTCTTTGCTGGGGTTGCAGATCGCTTTCTCGCACCCATTGGTAGACTGCCTTAGCAGATAAACCGTATTGACGTGCAACATCCGACAGTAAGCGACCTTGTACTTTAACCTCGGTGATAACATGTAGCTTGAGACTATTTTCTGCGATTCCCATGAGCGTTCCCTCTTTTTACTGCCTTCTAACCAAAATATGACCGTTTGCGTTGCCTTTTATTGATGATATTGACGCTGTTCTAAATCCCACTGGCTCAGACCTAGGTGGCGCAGACAAATCCATTCGTGGCGACATAGTGCGATAAAGTTCATGACTGTTTTCATACTTCCTCCTTTATGACCCTAAATACTCGAGCCCATTTTCTGTCTCGATAGGTCCATTTAATTTGGATTAATCCTGTTGAAGTCGACTTGAGTTTTCGGCGATTTCTACCGCGTCTGACTGTCTACTCACTTAGTAGTATGTAAAATTCGTGCCAATATTCTAATTTTTATTTTAATGTTTAAAATCATTGGCTTGTATATTCGATTAAAACGGCGTGATTTTTTAGTGCTGCCAAAAAAGGTGCAAGGCGCACTATTTCGGTGCCATTGGCTTGATATGGAGCAGGGCGGTCTAAGCCATGATTGAAGCCCGAAATCTGTATCTTTGCTGACTAAAATCTGGATTAGCATAATTGAAGATGGATAAAGGATTGTCTCCAGCGCAATTGCTTATATACTGCCTGCTTTGTGGCAATCCCTAGGTCATTCGTATTACCTAATGGACGTGATATTTCTTGCCCTTTTGAGCGGTATTCACAGTCATCAATCATATAAAGAGGTTATAAATGATGAAGTGTTTTCAGGCAGTGCAATCTAAACCATCCCTGTTAGCCATAGTGGTATTGACGACCGCGCTAGTTGCATCGGGTTGTACAACAATCAATCCCTATTCAAACGAAGAACAAACCGCTAAAGCGACCAGTGGCGCATTGATTGGTGCCGTCGCGGGTGCCGCAATTGGGGTGGTATCTTCGAGCAAGAGCGACCGCGGTAAAGGTGCTTTAATTGGTGCTGCATCGGGCGCCGCAGTCGGTGGTGGTATTGGTTATTACATGGATGTGCAAGAGACTAAATTACGCCAACAATTAGCCTCAACGGGCGTGAGTGTGACCCGTAACGGCGATAACATCATTTTGAATATGCCTAATGAAGTGACCTTTGGCGTAGATCAAACCGAGTTAAGTGACGGGGCTAAACGCGTGCTGAACTCAGTGGCGGTTGTGGGCAAGGAATACAGCAAAACGCAGCTTAACGTATTAGGTTATACCGACAGCAGTGGTTCAGACTCTTACAATTTACGTCTGTCACAGGTCCGTGCTAGCGAAGTGGGTAATTACTTGATGAGTAAAGGCGTTGCCTCTGCCCGTGTAAAATCAAAAGGTATGGGTGAAGCGAGTCCTATTGCATCAAATGCCAATGCAAATGGCCGAGCACAAAACCGCCGCGTTGAGATCGTACTAATACCAACGGGTAAATAGTCTGGTCTAAGCACAAAGTTCTCGCTGAAAAAGTCGCCTGGGGCGACTTTTTTGTTTTCAGTGGTGGGCTAATTGAGTGATTAGCTTGCCGGGCTTCAATTAGACAATTTGTCCTTTATGAAGCGCACCTTGAGTGACCTGCACCACAAACATATCACTGCTAATTACCTTGGGATGAGTTCAGCTTGATCCCTTTATCGATTTCACGTTCTGTATGGGGATAAGTCACAAGAATGACTTTTAGTGCCTAAAGGAGAATATGACTATGATAAGCAAAAATGTGTTAGTAGCCTTGAGTTTAAGTCCTGTCATCATGGTGACTGCTGTACAAGGAGTGCCGATGAAAGCCGAATTGACCACAGGAGTCACGCCGATAGAACTGCGCGCCGCAGGCAGTTTAAAGGCTGCGATGAGTGATATTATTGCTGCTTATCAAGCACAGTCGCAAATAAGTGTTGTAGCGCAATATGCGCCCTCAGGTTTATTGTTAAAGCGCATTCAAGAGGGCGAGAAAGTCGATATCTTTGCCTCGGCGAATATGAAACATCCACAGGCATTAGTGGATTCGGGTCAGGGCGAAGCGGTGCAAATGTTTGCCCGTAATCAACTCTGCGCTGTTGCTCAAGACACAGTTCAGGTGACGAGTGCGACGTTACTCGATACCTTGTTAGATCCTAAGGTTAAAGTCGGCACCTCAACCCCGAAAGCCGACCCCGCGGGTGATTATGCCTGGGCCGTTTTTGCTAAGGCCGAAGCGGTAAAACCCAATGCGAAAGCCGCGTTAGAGACCAAGGCATTACAACTGACGGGCGGCCCTGAGAGCGTTAAACCGCCTAAAGATCGCAACCCCTATGGCTGGGTGATGGAAAACAAGCAAGCGGATATCTTTTTAACCTATTGCACTAATGCTGTGCTGGCTAAAAAAGAAGTGCCGAGTTTACAAATCATAGACTTACCGCAGGAACTCGCCGTGGGTGCCGACTATGGTTTACTGGTTTTGCAAGGCGCTAATACTGCCGCTAAGCCGTTAGCCGAGTTTATTCTATCGACAAAAGGCCAAGCGATTCTGAGCAGTTATGGTTTTCAACCTCCGGCAAAATAGCCTTCTTTAGTTTTCCAGTGGGATAAAAAACGGCACCTTTGGAGTGCCGTTCTGTGGTTAGCTTAAACTGTTAAAGCGTTAGTTCATCAAGTAGAGCGTCGCTAACCCGAGGAAGGCGAACAGGCCAACCACGTCAGTGACTGTGGTGAGCACCATACCGCCAGCGAGGGCAGGATCGATTTTAAGTCGTTTTAAAATCAATGGAATACTCGCACCTGCAAGCCCAGCTACTGTCATATTGATCAGCATAGCGCTACCAATTAATCCCGCCAGTGCCATATCATCCTTCCATAGCCACACGGCGACAAAGACTAAAATAGACCACATCAAGCCATTGAGAAAACCAATAGATAGCTCTTTACCGATAAGCCAGCGGGCGTTGCTTTGGCCGATATGGCCTAAAGCAATACCGCGGATCACGAGCGCTAAGGTCTGATTACCGGCAACACCGCCCATGCTAGGGACAATCGTCATTAGGATGGCGATAGTGGCAAATTGTTCAATAGTGCCTTCAAACATATTGCTGACCGACGAGGCGAGCAGGGCGGCGAATAAGTTTATAGTGAGCCAGAGCGAGCGACGTAGGGTACTTTTTAGCACAGGACCAAAGGTATCTTCATCTCCGTCCATCCCCGCCATACCCATCATGGAATGTTCAGCATCTTCGCGGATAACATCGACTACGTCATCGATTGTGATACGCCCGAGCAGCTTACCATCACTGTCGACGACAGGTGCCGATACCCAGTCATTGCGTTCGAATTTCTGCGCGACTTCGCTGTCGGACATGCTCACAGGAATACTTTGAATATTGGGATCCATGATATTGCGAATTGTGGTGCTTGGCGCGCAAGTCAGCAGATCTGCCAGCCTAACACCGCCAAGGACTTTGTCCTGTTTGTCGACCACATATAAGGTATCTGTGGTATCGGGTAGGTTGCCCCTTTGCCGAAGATAGCGCAGCACCACATCGATATTCACATCGGGTCTTAAGGTGACTGTATCTGTGTTCATCAAGCTGCCGGCGGTCTCATCTGGATAAGATAGGGCTTGTTCTACCCTCAGGCGATTTTGTTCCGTCATCGACTGCAGCACTTGTTTGTAAACTGCGTCGGGTAGACTTCGCAGAATATAGGCGAGATCGTCGGTGTCCATGCTTGCTGTCGCTTTCGCGACTCGCTCAGGGCTCATGCTGCGGATAAGTGGGTCTTTGAGTTCTTCACTCAACTCATCGAGTATGTCGCCTATTTGTTCCTGATCGATGAGCTGCCACAATACTTGTCTGGCACTTGGCGGTGATGATTCTAAGATCAGCGCGATATCTGAGGCGGCCATTTTTTGCAGCATATTACGCACGTGTACGAACATGCCGCTGCTAAGCGCTTGGTTTAACTGGTCAAGACTATGTCCGGTGTGATCGTTTTCTGCATTATCTACGGGCATTTGTCCTCCATTGTGCGGCAAATTGGTTTGAGATCTTAGTGTTGGGCTAGGATTTAGCGGTGACTAAGCGTCAGTCGATGACATAGATTAAGACGGCTAAGGTAAGGTTAAGGCCAGCGCCAGCGCAATGACCGCTAGTGTAATCGCCAGTGGCTTGTATCGTCGAGCGACAAATGTTTTGCCATGTGTGAATGGCAAGTTTTTTAAACTAGACATGAAGTGAAACTAACGATGAAGTGCTTAGTGTGAAGTGAAACTAACAGGCTTCGTCAAACTTAGCGTCGATTAAGGCACAAATGGCATCGAGAGCCGGCTCTGCATCTGGGCCTTCGGCGATCAGCTTAATGGTTTTACCCATACCAGTTTCAAGCATCAGTAAGCCAAGTACACTGGCGGCCGATGCTTGTTTATCGCCTTGGATTAAGGTGATGGTCGCATCAAACTCGGAAGCCAGTACCACCAACTTAGTGGCGGCACGGGCATGTAAACCGAGCTTATTACAGATAGTTATCTGACGTTCAAGCTTTGGCATTATTGAGCTCTCGATGACGGGCATAAACTTTATGTTTACCGTTACTAAAGCGTTTTGCCAATTGCTCTGCGACGTAAACCGATCTGTGCTGTCCACCTGTGCAGCCAATGGCCACAGTTAAATAACTGCGATTGTTACGCTCGAGGTGCGGCAGCCAAGTCTCCAGTAAATTTTCGATTTGCCAGATGAACTTATTGACCAGTGGTTGGCGATTTAAGAACTCAGCTACGGGTTCATCTAAACCAGTCAATGGTCGCAGTGCCAACTCCCAGTGGGGATTGGGCAGGAAGCGCACATCGAACATAAAGTCGGCTTCGGTGGGCATTCCGTGCTTAAAGCCAAAGGACTCGAAGTTGATCACGAGTTCTTTATCGACACTACCAAGGAGAATTTGTCTGACTTGGTCGCTTAAATCATAGATATTCAAATTCGACGTATCTATGTAGTGATCGACCAGTTTTGACATAGGCTCGAGCAGTTTTCCCTCCAGCTTTATCGCTTCTTGCAAAGAGACTCGGCTCTTCGACAAAGGATGCAAACGGCGGGTTTCGCTGTAACGCTTGAGCAGAATTTTATCGCTGGAGTTAAGGAAGAAGCTCGTTAACTCAGTATCTGGAGGTAGGCTAGCGAGTTGTTTCACTAAGACCTTATCCTGCTCAGGCATGTTACGCACGTCGACACTGATGGCGACGAGATCGTTACTGCCTTTGAGTTGCTCAAGCAAACTGCCAATCAATGGCAAGGGAAGGTTATCGACACAATAATAGCCGAGATCTTCGAGTACCCTAAGGGCGACAGATTTGCCTGAGCCTGAGCGGCCCGACACTATGACCAGTTTCATCCAGTGATTACCTGATAGAGTTCCGTTTCATCATGCGTCTTGCGTAATTGCTTTAATATTTGCTTGTCGCTCAGCTTTTCGGCCATGCAAGACAAGGTACTTAAGTGCTGCTGACATTGGTCTGCAGGCACCAGTAGTGCAAATAAAATATCAACAGGTTGCTTATCGATAGCATCAAATGCTATCGGCTCTTCACACTTAATTAGTATGGCAATGGGCTGATCTATATCGGCTAGTCGACCATGTGGAATGGCGATGCCGTTACCTATACCTGTGCTCCCCATCTTTTCGCGCGCCACTAGGCTTTCGAATATCTCTTGAGATGAGAGGGTCGGGTACTGGGCAGCGACTAAGTCGCTGATGAGTTCCAGTACCTTTTTCTTGCTGCCCGGAGTGGCGCAGGTAGTGCACTCCGGCCGCAGTATGGTACAAAGTTCCATTATTAGTGTTTTGTTAACTTCTCTTTGTGTTTAATAACCTGACGGTCAAGCTTGTCAATCAGGGCGTCTATAGCGGCATACATGTCAGCATGCTCTGAAGTAGCAAAAACTTCACCACCTATGAGGTTTATTCTCGCTTCAGCAATTTGTTGCATTTTCTCAACATTGAGCACAACGTGCACATTATTGATCTGTTCGAAATGGCGTTCAAGTTTTGAAAACTTTTCTTCTACATATGCACGTAACGATTCGGTAATTTCGACATGGTGTCCACTTAGGTTTATTTGCATAGAAACGTCCTCCGATATCCACTGTAGGTTATAAACTTTTACGCTGATTAGAAGGTGGAATAAGCATAGCCTCTCGGTACTTCGCAATGGTTCTGCGGGCTACGTTGATCCCTTGTTCTGCCAGAAGTTGTGCCATCTTGCTATCGCTTAATGGTTTTTTCTGGTTTTCCGCTGCCACCAGTTTCTTTATAAAGGCTCTGATTGCTGTGGATGAGCACTCACCACCATCGTCAGTACCGACGTGGCTAGAGAAGAAGTATTTTAGTTCAAAAAGTCCCTTAGGGGTATGCATGTATTTTTGAGTTGTGACCCGTGAGATGGTGGACTCATGCATTTCTACCGCTTCGGCAATATCGTTAAGCACCATAGGCTTCATGGCTTCTTCACCGTACTCAAAGAAACCTTGCTGATATTGCACTATGCAATTAGCAACTTTAAGCAAAGTGTCGTTACGGCTTTCTAGACTCTTAATAAACCATTTAGCCTCTTGCAGATGGCCGCGAATAAATTGGCTATCGGCTTGGTTTTTTGTGCTGCGTGCCATAGAAGCATAATGTTGATTTACATTGATTTTGGGCATGCAGTCAGGATTAAGCTCAACGACCCAGCGGCCATTTTTCTTCGACACAGACACATCTGGGATAACGTATTCGTCATTATTGGGCGTGATCAACAAACCTGGGCGAGGATTGAGGGTTTGGATGAGTGCTATACCATCCCTTAATTCATCTTCTTTTAATTTAGTCTTACGCATCAATAACCTAAAATCACGGGCGGCGATCAGATCTAAATGATCTTTGATCAGCATGCGGGCGTTTTCTAGGTTGGGAGTATCAGCGGCGAAATGCGACAGTTGGATCAGCAGGCATTCACTTAAATCGCGTGCAGCAACGCCTATGGGATCAAAATGCTGAATGCGCTTGAGTACGGCTTCGACTTCGTCAAGCTCAACTTCAGGATTACCCATGGCTTCGAGAATTTCTTCAGTGCTTTGGGTGAGATAGCCCTGATCGTCGATGGCATCAATAATGGCGGTGGCAATGGCTAAATCGGTTTCAGAAAACGGCGTGAGGTTTTTTTGCCATTCTAAGTGTTCGTACAAACCTTCACTGGTCTCGCCTTGGAAGGGCATATCGTCTTCACGACTGCCGCCGGGGCCTGAGTTTGGGGAGGCGGTAAACACTTCATCCCATGTGGTGTCCATGGGGAGCTCATCGGGCATGGATTCTTTGGTTAGCGACTCTGCCGTGTCTATGGTGGAGCTGTCTTTTTCTGGTGGCAGAGTGCTAGATTCACTGAAATCCGTATCGGATAGCGTTTGGTTTACAGGGGTTTTAGTGGCGTCGAATTGATCCTCTTCCAGCTCGAGAAGGGGATTAGAATCTAATGCTTGCTGGATCTCTTGCTGCAGTTCTAATGACGACAGTTGCAACAGACGTATAGCCTGTTGTAGTTGTGGCGTCATGGTTAACTGTTGACCCAGTTTGAGCTGGAGTGACGCTTTCATGTTACCGCTGATCCCTACGTTATTATTGTTGGATGAGGTCGCTTATTATCATTTTGAGTGAAGCCCAATGGCGGTGTAAATTGCCTCCATTGGCTTCGCTCGATTAACTATAGCCTGAATTGTTCACCTAAGTACACAGCCCTAACTTGCTGATTGTCTAAGATCTCTGCTGGAGTTCCTTCGGCAATCAGGTTTCCGTGACTCACAATATAAGCATGTTCACATACATCTAATGTCTCGCGGACATTATGGTCTGTGATCAGTACGCCAAGGCCGCGACTTTTGAGTTGTTCGATAATCTTCTTGATGTCGATAACCGAAATAGGATCGACGCCGGCAAACGGTTCATCGAGCAAAATGAACTTAGGATTAGCGGCTAAAGCCCGCGCAATTTCGACGCGACGACGTTCGCCACCCGACAATGACATGCCTTGGCTGTCACGGATGTGGGTGATATGAAACTCTTCGAGCAGATGTTCTAGTTCTTCTTCTCGTTCTTCGTTTTTAAGTTCTTTACGAGTTTGCAGTACGGCCATGATGTTGTCATGAACAGTTAGCTTACGAAAGATACTGGCTTCTTGCGGTAAGTAACCTATGCCTTTGCGGGCACGTAGATGCATAGGATCTGCGGTTAAATCATCATCGTCGATAAAGATATGTCCCTTATCGCTCTTCACTAGCCCGACAACCATGTAAAAGGTCGTGGTTTTACCTGCACCGTTTGGACCGAGTAGGCCAACGACTTGACCGGTTTTTACCGTCAGACTGACGTCTTTAACCACTTGGCGACTCTTGTAACTTTTCGCCAGATTTTGTGCTCTTAAGGTGATTTGGGTCATTTAGAGTCCTGCTTTTTTACAGGTTTATCCGCCGGAGCGTCTGATTTAGCATCATCTTGATAGTTTTCAGGCTGAATAATAGTGATCACGCGATCGTCACCACTGCCAGTACTTTCGGCCATCAATTTCTGTTGAATCATGTTATAGCGGATTAAATTGCCTGTAACTTGGCTACCTGCTTGATCTAATGACGCCATACCTTTCAGTGTTAAGGTGCGGCTTGCCATATCGTAACGAATTTCTTTCGCGCTGGCCGATGCAGGACGGCCATCGTCTAATATTTGGCTATACGTAGCAGGGTTGCCTGTGGCGACCAAAGTTTTGCTATTTTCACCTTCAGCGGAAAATGCACGCAGTTCATTTGCTTGGATTTTTATTGAGCCTTGGGTAACTTCCACCGGACCAAAGAAGATGATCTGGTTGTTTTTGATATCCGCAGTTTGGCTCACAGCTTTAATTGTGACTTCTTGCTTTAAGTCGCCGACTTTCGCAAAAGCACTCATGCTCATAATTAGCATTAGGCTGGCAAGTAATACGTTATTTTGCTTCATATGTTCCTACTACCTGACTGGTCAATTGCACTTCTTGCGCGTTGAGGTCGGCATAAAGGCCTTGGCCTTGAATATTAAAATCTTTCCCTGTGACGTAAATGGTACGGTCAGAGGTCATTATCATAGTGTTGAGATCGAGTTCCAGATAACTGGTGGACAAGGTCTGAATCGGTTCTTCTGGGCTAATGGCATCGATAATAACATTATTTTCTAATACAACCTTGCCAGTTTCCTTGTTTAGCTTGCCCTGATCTGCCCTGAGTTGCCATTGTGCTTTACCTTGGTCTGGATAAACAAGATAAACAGGTTGAGTAAAGAAAGTTTGATTCGTTGAATCATAATGTTCCATGTGTTTCGCCGTCACACGGCTATTCACTAGTCCTTGCTCATTGAACTCAACACTGCGCAGATCTTCAACGATGAAATCTGGGGTATTTTGATCTTTTACTCTGTTATCGGAATCACCGCTGTGTTTGTTCTGGACCTGCCAGTAAAGCGCTAGTGCGGTTCCAAAAAAAGCGATAATCGCGAGTGTCACACGACTCATATACTCATTCCATGGGCCGAAGTGAATTTATTTTGACTTAGGAGTAACAGATCTGTGAGTTCACGCAGTGCACCGTGGCCACCATTGAGCGTAGTCACAAAATGGGCGTGTTGGCGTACATAGGGGTGGCCGTCAGCAACACTGACCGCTAAACCGACGACATTCATCACGGGGAGATCGACAATATCATCACCGATATAAGCCACTTCTTCTGGGGTGACACCATAAAGTGCGAGCAATGCTTCATAGGGCTCGAACTTATTGTCTACGCCTTGGTAAATATGGGTAACACCAAGGGCTGTCATACGGTTTTCAACGATTTTGGATTGACGTCCTGTGATCACGGCGAGGTTGAAACCGCTGGTGAGGAGTGAGCGCACGCCATAACCATCGCGGGTATGGAAGGCTTTGAGCTCTTCGCCGCTATTACTCAAGTAAATACGGCCGTCGGAAAACACCCCATCGACGTCACAGATTAACAGTTTAATCTTTTGTGCGCGTTGCCACACATCATCACTGATTGGGCCGTAAAATCCTTGCTGTGGCATTAAATGACTCCTGCTTTAACCATGTCTAGCATGTTAAGAGCGCCGATAGGATGGCGGTCTTTATCAATAACAATTAATCCGTTGATGTTTTTTGAGTCCATCACTTGCAGCGCTTGGGCGGCCAATACATTATCCGTGATCGTGACGCAGTTACGGGTCATCACATCGGCAATGGGCGTCGTGCGTAAATTCACTTCGGCATCAATAACGCGGCGTAAATCACCGTCGGTGAAGATACCAACCAGCTTGCGCTGATCATCAATAATCGCCGTCATGCCTAAGCCTTTCTTGGAGATTTCGTACAGAGCTTCTGTGATGCAAATATCGTGGTTGACGAGCGGTAAGTCATCACCGCTATGCATGACATCGCAGACTTTTAACAGTAACTTACGTCCTAATGCACCGCCGGGATGGGACATAGCAAAATCATCACGGGTAAAGCCTTTTGCTTGCAGCAGCGCAATGGCGATGGCATCGCCCATCACTAAGGTTGCTGTGGTACTTGAGGTGGGGGCAAGTCCAAGTGGGCAAGCCTCTTCTGGGACTTCAATACATAAATGCACTTTAGATAATCGCGCCATGTTCGATTCGGGTTTACCTGTTACCGCGATAACGGGCACGCCCATACGTTGGATGACCGGCATTAAGGTGAGGATTTCGCTCGACTCACCGGAATTTGAAATCGCTAAAATCACATCGTTATCGGCCAATACACCCAGATCGCCGTGGCTGGCTTCACCCGGATGCACAAAAAATGCGGGCGTTCCTGTGCTGGCGAGGGTGGCAGAAATCTTATTGCCGATATGGCCCGATTTGCCCATTCCCATGACAATCACTTTGCCTGTGCAGTTGAGGATCAACTCGCAAGCTTCTGCAAATTCAGCCGAATCAACATATTGATAAAGATTGTCTAGGGCTGACTTTTCAATGTCGATAACTTTACAACCCCATTGGCGCAGTTGTGATTTGTCTACCATGTCTATCTCTCTTTTTGCATTGTCTTTATCGCCCCATTGATGGGATTGGAATAGCACAATTTGGTACGCGATAAAGATGATATGTAATAGGCTTTCTGCCAAGTATTAGTTTGTTTTCAGACAATTTAGCTTATGTCTTACTGTGGTTTATTACCGAAAACAGCAAAACAATTGCGGCAGGCTAGAGCGATTGATCCGACTCGTCAAGTTCAGCTGCGTTAGCTATTCACGCACAATAACGTGTTTAGCGGCAGAAGGTCTTGAGCAATATCATCGTCTTTGTCGTTTATTTCAATGGATTTATTCCATATCGCAGCGGGTATTACCCTATGGGATGCCTCTATTGCGCAATTGCGTATCGACTCTCCCCGATAAAAGTGGGCAAAGAGTGAGCTAAGTGCGAACGAATTAGCCAATACTGCCAATTCTGCAACTAGGTTGAAAACATTAAGTAACATTTTACCTGTGCAGAGTGAAAACTTAGGGCGCATTTTCGCTGTAAATGAGGCAAATTGAAAGTATCGCAGGGCGATAGTGTCGATTCGGTTGTAGGTTAAAGCGCAATTACGTACAATTTGCGGCTCTTCGATTGGTCAGTCTCGGAAGACTAGGATCACCTCATTTGCAAATGTCGGAATCAAGCATGACTCAAGAACAAACGCCGTTGGTTGAGATCCGTAATTTGGGGTTTAGCCGCGGTCAGCGTGTGATATATGAAGATATTAGCCTGTCCATTCCAAGGGGCAAGGTGACGGCGATCATGGGGCCGAGCGGCATAGGCAAAACGACCCTGTTGAAATTGATTGGCGGCCAATTAACGCCTGACCATGGACAAGTGTTATTCGACGGTCACGATATCCATGGCGTGAGTCGCAATGAATTATTTAGTCTGCGTAAGCGGATGAGCATGCTGTTTCAAAGTGGCGCGCTGTTTACCGACATTAATGTGTTCGATAACGTGGCGTTTGCACTGCGTGAACATTCTGGACTGCCTGAAGACATTATTCGCACTATCGTGCTGATGAAGCTTGAAGCCGTAGGTTTACGTGGTGCAGCTCAGATGATGCCAAGCGAGTTATCCGGTGGTATGCAACGCCGCGCCGCATTGGCTAGAGCCATAGCGCTTGAACCTGAAATGGTGATGTACGATGAGCCTTTTGCAGGGCAAGACCCAATATCGATGGGCGTGTTAGTAAAGCTTATTCGTGAGTTATCCGATGCACTGAATCTGACTTCAATTGTGGTGTCCCACGATGTGGATGAAGTGCTTGGCATTGCCGATTATGTATATGTGGTGGCTGACAAAAAAGTCATCGCCCACGGTACCCCTGAAGAATTAAAGTACGCTGATAATCCGCAGCTGAAACAGTTTATTCAAGGTGCTCCGGACGGCCCTGTGCCGTTCCATTATCCGGCAAATGATTACCAGCAAGAATTAATGGCAAAAGGAGTTGGCAAGTGAAGTTAATCGACAGTATTGCCGACTTAGGCCGCAGCGCGATTGAGCTAGTGCTCGGTTTTGGCCGTGCAGGCCTTATGCTGTGGGGTGCGATTTTTCGCTGGCCACGCGTGCGTAAAGGTTTTCCATTATTAGTGCGCCAGATTTATGTGGTCGGTGTGCAATCTATGGTGATTATTTTAGTCTCAGGACTCTTTATCGGCATGGTGCTCGCACTGCAAGGCTATAACATTTTAGTTGGTTTTGGCACCGAAGAAAGCTTAGGTCCTATGGTGGCGCTCAGTTTACTGCGTGAGTTAGGGCCAGTTGTTACCGCGTTATTGTTTGCGGGACGGGCGGGTTCAGCATTAACCGCTGAAATTGGTTTAATGAAAAGTACTGAGCAGCTTTCCAGTTTAGAAATGATGGCGATTGACCCATTAAGGCAGATTATTGCACCGCGCTTTTGGGCTGGAGTGATCAGTATGCCATTGCTGGCGTTGATGTTTACCGCTGTAGGTATTTATGGCGGGCACCTTGTTGGCGTGGAATGGAAAGGGATCGACAGTGGTGCGTTTTGGTCGATTCTGCAGGCGTCTGTCGAATGGCGTCAGGACATAGTTAACTGCTTGATCAAAAGTGGTGTGTTTGCCGTAGTGGTCACTTGGATTGCGTTATATCGCGGTTATCAAGTGATCCCAAATCCGGAAGGCATCAGCCGTGCAACGACCCAGACTGTCGTTCAGTCGAGCCTCGCTGTATTGGCATTGGATTTTTTACTGACAGCCCTGATGTTTGGCCGCTAACGGAACACTGCGGATTTCGACACAGGTTAGATGGATTAACAGAGTGGTAGCTGAACATGTTGACACGAAAAATTGAATTATTAGTGGGTGTGTTTCTTTTAACAGGATTGGCCGCTTTTTTGGTCTTAGTCTTTAACGTCGCCAATATTGAAGTGAAAAGCAGCGATAGCACTTATACCATACAAGCCAATTTTACCAACATTGGTGGTTTGAAGGTGCGTTCGCCAGTCAAGGTTGGCGGTGTTGTCGTTGGCCGAGTGAGCAGCATAGATTTAGACCCAGTTAAGTTAGTGGCTGTGGTCACATTAGTGATGGACAAGCGTTACGATAAATTCCCTGAAACCAGTAGTTTAGCCATTTTGACTTCGGGTTTGTTGGGCGAACAATTCTTAGGGTTAACACCGGGTTTTGTCGACGATGATGTCAGTATGCTGAAAGATGGCGATAAGATTGACGACACTCGTTCGGCATTAGTGTTGGAGGAGCTGATTGGTCAGTTCTTATATAGTATGGGTTCGAAGGATAAATAGGGGTTACCGCTATGTTTAAAAACTTATCTCGTTTTTTATTGCCGTTAGTGATGGTTTTAGGGGCAACGAGCGCAGTCGCCGCTGATGTGGTTGTCGATACGACAGATCCGTATGCCATGGTGAAAGCCGTTGCCAATAAAACCTTCGATCGTTTTCACAAAGATAAAGCATTAATCGATGCAAATTCAGACCATTTAAAGGTGATTGTTCGTGAAGAACTCATGCCTTATGTCGATTATAAATACGCTTCTTATAAGGTATTAGGCCAATATCTTAAGGATTCAACCGAAGAGCAACGCAATCGTTTCGTCAATGCTTTTGAAGGTTATTTAATATCTACTTATGCTCAAGCCTTTACTGAATATACTAATCAAAAAGTGGAATTCTCACCTGGGATTGATTTTAGCAAAGAGAAAATGGTCGATGTAAACGTGCAGATCATCGAAGCCGGTCGCCCACCGATTAAACTGTTGTTTAAGGCGCGCCGTTTAAAGGATGACTCATGGAAGGCATTTGATTTAGTTGCCGAAGGTGTGAGCTTACTGTCTTCTAAGCAGTCGGAAATCTCTAATCTAATTCGCCAACAGGGTATCGATCCCGTGATTAAGATGCTCGAAGATCGCACTAAAGAGAAAGTGGTCATGAAGGCTAAGTCAGGGAAGTCACAGTCGTGATTGAATTTGTGCAACAGGGGACAGTTTGTCATCTCAAAGGGCGCATAACCCAAGTTGATGTCATTACACTTTGGCCACAGCGGCAACAACTGCTAAATGAGTCAACCCAGATATTGTCTCTGTCTGGGCTCGAATACAGTGATAGCGCTGGCATGGCATTTTTGCTGGCGTTAGTGCGTGAACATCGCAGCCAACTTGTATTGAGTTCTGCTTCACCACAACTTAAAAAACTAATTGATTTATATGATTTAGATGCCTTCTTTACCGAAGAAGCGCATTGAGAATAGGGTAATAGATTTCATGGAATGCAGCTTAATCGAACAGATTTTACGTGATGCGTTAGGGCTTGAAGAAGTTCACGCTAGCTCGGATGGTAGCCATTATAAAGTGATCGCCGTAGGTGAATGCTTCGATGGTATGAGCCGAGTCAAACAGCAACAAGCCATTTATGCACCGTTGACGGCACACATTGCCAGCGGTGAATTACATGCATTAACGATCAAAACTTTCACGCCGACTCAATGGAAACGCGAAAAAGTTTTCAACATGCCTAGCTAGTGAGGAAAAGTGGATAAACTAACAATTCAGGCAAGCCCCCCGCTTGCCGGTGATGTGATTATTTCGGGTGCTAAAAATGCAGCTTTGCCTATTCTGATGGCCGGTGTATTGGCTGAAACCGATTTTGTGGTTTCTAACGTGCCCAATCTGCGTGATGTGAGTACGAGCTGTAAATTATTACGCTGTCTCGGCGCTGAAGTGACTGAACTCGGTGACGGACAGATCCGCATTTCTACCACTAATCTGAATGAGTTTTGCGCTCCCTATGATCTAGTGAAAACCATGCGTGCTTCTATCTTGATCTTAGGGCCGTTATTGGCTCGCTATGGTACGGCTGATGTGTCATTGCCTGGCGGCTGTGCCATTGGCGCAAGACCAGTGAACTTGCACTTACATGGCCTTGAAATGATGGGCGCCAAGATTGAAGTGAAAGAAGGTTATATCAAGGCCCGTGTTGATGGTCGTCTTAAAGGCGCACATATCTTTATGGACATGGTGAGTGTTGGTGCGACCGAAAACTTACTGATGGCCGCAGCATTAGCCGATGGCGAAACCGTAATTGAAAACGCGGCCCGTGAACCTGAAGTGATCGATCTCGCTAATTGCTTAATTGCCATGGGTGCAAAAATCACTGGTGTAGGCAGTGCGACATTGCGTATTCAAGGGGTTGAGCGTTTACAGGGCTGTAATTACCGCGTGATGCCAGATCGTATCGAAACCGGTTCATTTTTGGTGGCTGCTGCGGTGACCCGTGGTCGCATTCGTTGTTTAAAAGCCGATCCTGCTTCACTTGAGTCGGTTATCGCTAAGCTTGAAGATGCAGGCGCGACGATTACTACGGGCGAAGATTGGATTGAGCTCGATATGCAGGGTAAACGTCCGAAGGCTGTGAATATCAAGACGGCACCTTATCCTGGTTTCCCAACCGATATGCAGGCGCAGTTTTGTGTACTCAATGCCTTAGCACAAGGCACGGCAACCATAACTGAGACTATCTTCGAAAATCGTTTTATGCATGTGCCCGAACTTATCCGTATGGGCGCTACCATGGAGCTTGAAGGTAATACCTGCATCATTCAAGGGATTGAATCTTTAAGTGGTGCTCAGGTAATGGCGACGGATTTACGTGCGTCAGCGAGTCTAGTGATTGCTGGCTTAGTGGCCGATGGTAAGACGATTGTCGATCGTATCTATCACTTAGATCGTGGCTATGAGCATATTGAGAATAAGTTTCAAGGTTTAGGCGCACAGGTTGTGCGTATTCAGTGATCTGTTACTGATTTAAGCTAATTTTGAATCATTAAAAAACCAGCTAAATGCTGGTTTTTTGTTTTCTGCCTTTGAGCGCGTAATGCTGAGTGACGTTCTAGTTATCGATCACAACCTTCTCATCGATAATCACAGGTAACTCTTGTTGTTTACCTTGGCGTATCACAGTCATCATCACTTTCTTACCCGGTGTGGTTTCAGCGATGCGGTCCATTAGCATTTCAACGCCTGGCACATCTTCACCATCGTATTTAATAATCACATCCCTTGGCATTAGCAGGGCTCGGGCCGCAGGGCCATTAGGATCGACACCCGTAACGAGCACACCTTTTAGATCGGGTAGATTAAGGATTTGTGCTACCACAGGATTAATCGGCTCGCCAGAAATTCCTAAAGCGCCACGGATCACGCGACCATTTTTAATCAATTTACCCATAATGCTGTGGGCTAATTTAATCGGGATAGCGAAGTTAATCCCGTGGCCGCCGCCTTCTTCACCCACTTGGAATGCTGCGGTATTAATACCTATGAGGCTGCCGTTAGTGTCAATGAGTGCGCCACCCGAGTTACCCGCATTAATCGCTGCATCGGTTTGTAGGAAGTCTAAGTAACCTGAACTTAAGCCGTTACGCCCCGTGGCACTGATGATGCCTTGGGTAATGGTCTGGCCTAAATTGTAGGGATTACCAATAGCGAGTACGACATCACCGACTTGAGGCGGACTGTCGAGATTAACGGGGACAATCGGTAAGTTATCGCCTTCAATTTTGAGTACCGATAAATCGGTTTCAGGATCGAAGCCAACCACTTCAGAGGTAAATTTGCGTCCATCTTGCAGGGCGACAACAATCTCATCGGCTTTCTTAATGACATGATAATTAGTGAGAATATAACCTTCTTTACTCATTATCACCCCAGAACCTAGACCTTGAAGTGAGCCTGAATTAAGCGGCCGATTCTGATCTATGCTGAGGCTATAAATATTCACAACGGCAGGAGCTGCACGGCGTACCGCCTTGGCAAAGGATAGCTCGACTGTGTTGTTGGCACGGGTTTGTAGCAGACTACTACCGAGGGATTGGTTATCGATATAACGTGTCACCAATAAAAACATGGCCGCCATGATAAGGCCGAAAAGGGTGGCTTTACCGAGATATAACAGAGTGTCTTTTATAGTCATGGCAGGATGGATCTAGAAAAAGGTGAGTTAGATTAACATGTTTAATCGATGTAAGCATAGGGAACCTAAGCTCCCTATGCTTATCTATGGCAGAAAAAATGGCCTATTTTGTCGATTAACGTAGGACTAAATACAACATGCTCTTATCACGCATTATCTTCAGTGCAACGGCACCTTCTTGATCTTTAAGTTGTGCTTTCAGTGTCTTAAGATCTTTAATCGCAGTACGGTTAATACCGACAATCACATCTCCTTTTTGTAAGCCACTCATGGCCGCTGGTGAGCCTTGTGCGACATCGGTAATTTCAATGCCCTTAGATGAGTTTTCTAAGGACGCACCTTGCAGCATAGGATGCACGGCACCAGCCGCTGTTTCACTGGTTTGGCTCGCTTCACCTAAGGTCACTTTAACTGTTTTCTTATCACCGTCACGGATGAGTCCTAACTCAACGTTAGCACCTGCACCCATAGTGGCGACTTTAGCCCGCAGTTCTTGGAATGACTTAATACCACGGCCATCAACGCTGATGATAATATCACCTGCTTTTATACCGGCCTTCTCTGCGGCACTGCCCTTGGCTACTTCATTCACGAAGCCGCCGTGTTGAGTGTCTAAACCGAAACCTTGGGCGAGTTGGCTATCGAGATCACGTCCCGAAATACCTAATACACCGCGGCGTACTTCTCCGTGTTCGGCAATTTGTGCCACGAGGTTTTTCACCATATTAGCAGGGATGGCAAAGCCAATACCGACGTTACCGCCGCCCGGTGCTACGATTGCGGTGTTAATCCCAATTAACTCGCCGTTAAGATTGACGAGTGCGCCACCCGAGTTACCACTGTTAATCGCGGCATCGGTTTGAATAAAGTTTTCCAGCATTTCAATGCCTAAGCCGCTACGGCCTAAAGCACTAACAATGCCCGAGGTGACGGTTTGACCTAAACCGAAGGGATTACCAATGGCAACGGCAAAGTCACCTACGCGTAAATCATCGGAATCAGAGGATTTGATTGCGATGAGATTTTTCGCTTCAATTTGCAATAATGCGATATCTGACTCTGAGTCAGTACCAATCAGTTTTGCTTTTACTTCACGGCCATCGTGAAGACCAACTTGAATATCATCAGCACCGTCAATCACATGGTTGTTCGTGACGATATAGCCTTTTTCTGCGTCAATAATGACGCCTGAGCCTAAGCCTCTAAAAGGACGTTCTTGCACTTGCTCTTGTGGCGCATTAGGGCCGAAAAAGTAACGGAAAACATCAGGTACTCTTTGCTTAGAAACATGAGTCCCCGTTACTGCTACTGATACGACTGCGGGCGTCGTACGCTCAAGCATAGGCGCAAGACTTGGAATGGATTGTCCCTCAACCGTCTGTGGAATGGCGGCCTGTGAGACGACAGGCATTATAGTCAGGGTCGCGGCTAACATTGCGGCTGAAAGTACAGATAATTTTGTTTTCATCTATTCATAACTCCAAATAAGGGTTGAAAGATCTGGATGTAATGCATCAGCAATCGTGCGAGTGCCAGATCAAATCTGTATCGGTACCGGCTATTTGCCTAGGTAATCACTCTGACTCGCACCTTATTGAAAAAGTTCATTATATTAATAAATGTTAATTTTTTTAGCCTATTTTGTCGGCTGTTTCATACTTGTTTCTGAACAGAAATCTGTGGGCGAGATTAGGATTTTTCAAGCCCCAATATTAGCGGATTTTGCCGATTAAAATGACCTACAGCATAGATGCTTATTAGACGTTTGTATGCAGTTTAGCGTTAAGGTAAAAGTCGTATTCTGCATTAATATATCCTGCGTCATATTGGCCGTGCTAATATCGTCACAGTTTTAATAAAGGACATAAGAGAATTTAAACGTGCCTCAGTTAAGCCCTTGGCAGCATTATCAAAAAGATCTTACCCGTGACGGTTTTTCCCATGATCCGGCTCAAGAAATTGCCGTTAAGGCGTTACAACGTGTCTATGAAGACTTAACTACGGCAGAAGAGCCGAGTTCTATTGTAGGGAAATTGTTTAGCGCATTAGGCTTAAAATCGGCACCAGCATCACCTAAAGGCCTGTATCTTTGGGGCGGAGTTGGGCGCGGTAAAACTTACCTGATGGATACTTTTTTTGATGCCTTGCCTGGCGATCAAAAGCTGCGGGCTCACTTCCATCGTTTCATGCATCAGCTACATTTAGATTTAGATGAGCTGAAAGGCGTGCGCGATCCCTTGTTGGTGATTGCGAAAAAGATGGCTGCAAAATATCGCGTTATCTGTTTCGATGAATTCTTTGTCTCTGATATTACCGATGCCATGCTATTAGGTACGCTGTTTCAAGCGTTATTTAAAGAAGGCGTTGTACTGGTTGCAACCTCGAATATTATCCCCGACGACTTATACAAAAATGGCTTACAGCGCGCACGTTTCTTACCTGCGATAGCTCTAATTAATCAACATTGTGAAGTGCTCAATGTGGATTCTGGCATTGACTATCGATTGCGTACCCTTGAGCAAGCAGAGATTTATCATCATCCATTAGATGCACAAGCTGATGCCAATCTTATACGTTATTTTAGTCAGTTAGCGCCTGAGTCTGAGGTGCTTACTGCTGACATCGAAATAGAAGGCCGCAGTATTAGTATTCGGCAACAGGCGCAGGGAGTATTGTTGGCCGATTTTAGAGCGCTCTGTGATGGTCCACGAAGCCAGCGTGATTACATGGAACTTGCGCGGATTTATCACACTGTCCTCGTGAGTGGCATAGAACAAATGGGCGCCTTTTTGACTGGCGATGACATCGCTAGACGTTTTTTAGCTATGGTCGACGAATTTTACGAGCGCAATGTAAAGCTGATTGTATCGGCTCAAGTGCCACTCGAAGATATTTATGCCGATGGTTTGCTTAACTTCGAATTTAGGCGTTGCCGTTCACGCTTAATTGAGATGCAATCCCACGATTATTTAAAAACCGAACACCTGCCGTAACCCAGTAGTGTAAGAGTTTTGCATTAGCTGCGGCCTTAAATCACCAGAGGCTTGTTAATCCTTAGGATGACAAGTCCGATTGGTCGATATTTTATAATTTTTATCAAAATATCAGGTGATTTTTAACTCAGCTTTGTCTATACTCCGCCACCTGCCCACGTTACTCCGCCAATTGGGCGGAAGTTGTAAGCCGAAGTCGGTGCTCGAAGGGGTACTAAAAGGCAATTTTGTGTTGTTTGCAAATGCAGACAACATGTGAGACAGAAAATTAACTTTGGGTTTTTGTAATAATGAAGACTTTTACTGCTACACCAGAAACTGTAACTCGTGACTGGTTCGTCGTCGACGCAGACGGCAAAACTTTAGGTCGTATCGCTACTGAAATCGCTGTCCGTTTACGCGGTAAGCATAAGCCAGAATACACTCCACACGTTGATACCGGTGATTACATCATTGTTGTTAATGCTGAAAAAGTGACTGTTACTGGTAACAAAGCGAAAGGCAAAACGTACTACTCGCATTCAGGCTTCCCTGGTGGCATTAAGCAAATCAGCTTTGAAAAGCTGCAAGCGCAAAAGCCAGAAATGATCATCGAGAAAGCAGTTAAGGGTATGTTACCAAAAGGTCCTCTGGGCCGTGCCATGTTCCGTAAACTGAAAGTTTACGCTGGCGCAGAACATAACCACACTGCACAACAACCTCAAGTTCTTGATATCTAAACGGGATTAAGCAAATGGCTGCAACTCAGTACTACGGCACTGGCCGTCGCAAAACCTCTACAGCTCGCGTTTTCGCTAAAGCAGGTAGTGGCAACATCGTTGTAAATCAACGTCCTTTGGATCAGTATTTTGGTCGTGAAACTGCTCGTATGGTTGTTCGTCAACCTTTAGAGTTAGTTGAAATGACTGACAAGCTGGACATCTATGTAACTGTTAAAGGCGGTGGTATCACTGGCCAAGCAGGCGCAATCCGTCACGGTATTACCCGTGCTCTGATGCAATTAGATGAAGCACTGCGTCCATCACTTCGTTCTGCTGGTTTCGTTACCCGTGACGCTCGTAAAGTTGAGCGTAAGAAAGTGGGTCTACGTAAAGCACGTCGTAAGCCACAATTCTCTAAGCGTTAATTCGTTTTTGGAATATCAAAAAACCCAGCCTATGCTGGGTTTTTTATTGGCTAAAAATTGACGGTATAAGAAAACTCTTTGGTTGGAGTATGCTGATATACAATAAATTTATATTAAGCGAGTGAGTTTGAGGTAAGCATGACTTTTCAAATTTTTATGCTAGCAGTGGCACTTGTGTTGGTTTTGGAAGGCCTTGGGCCATTATTATTCCCAAATAAATGGCGTCGTTATTTAAATGAACTCTCCCATCAAAATCAGCAAGTTATCCAGCGACTTGGTGGGGCATTAGTCACTGCTGGAGTCGTCATTTGGGTTATTTTTGCGTGAAAAATAGCCTGCTTGCCCTTATTAACTAAGATCTGTTAAAATTCTTTTTTAACCGCAACCTTGCAGCAAATAATGGGCAAAAACGTAGTTGTTCTCGGCACCCAATGGGGTGACGAAGGAAAAGGTAAGATTGTCGACCTTCTAACAGAACAGGCAAAATATGTAGTTCGCTATCAAGGCGGCCACAATGCTGGTCATACCTTGGTTATCGACGGTGAAAAAACCGTTCTTCATCTGATCCCATCGGGTATCCTGCGCGATAATGTGAAATGCATTATTGGCAACGGTGTGGTGCTTGCACCTGACGCCCTGATGAAAGAGATCAACATGCTGAAAGATCGTGGAGTTCCTGTTGAGGAACGTCTGTTGATCTCTGAAGCGTGTCCGCTGATCCTTCCCTTCCATTGTGCCCTTGATATTGCCCGTGAAAAAGCGCGCGGTAATAAAGCTATTGGTACAACTGGCCGTGGTATTGGACCTGCGTATGAAGACAAGATCTCTCGTCGCGGTCTGCGAGTAGGCGACCTGTTCAATGCTGAACTGTTTGCTGAAAAGCTGAAAGAAGTTATGAAATATCATAACTTTATGCTGACAGAGTACTATCAAGTCGAAGCGGTTGATTACGAGCAAACGCTAGCAGATGCTTTGGCTATGGCCGATTATCTGAAGAGCATGTGTGTTGATGTGACTGAATTATTGGATACTGCGCGTAAAGCCGGTGAGCCAATTTTGTTCGAAGGCGCTCAAGGTACATTACTCGACATTGACCACGGAACATACCCATTTGTAACTTCTTCAAATACCACTGCCGGTGGTGTTGCGACGGGTTCAGGTTTTGGTCCGCGTCACTTAGACTATGTCTTAGGTATCATGAAGGCTTACACCACTCGCGTAGGTGCAGGTCCATTCCCAACTGAACTATTATGTGAAGTCGGTGATCATTTAGGTACTAAAGGTCATGAGTTTGGTGCGACAACGGGTCGTAAGCGTCGTCCAGGTTGGTTGGATGCTGTGGCAATGCGCCGCGCAGTTCAAATCAACAGTGTTAGCGGCTTCTGCTTGACTAAGTTAGATGTACTTGATGGTCTGAAAGAAGTGAAGATTTGTGTCGGTTATCAGAATCCTGATGGCACTATCTCTAAAGTCACTCCGCTGGCCGCTGAAGGTTATGAACTGGTTACGCCGGTTTATGAAACTATGCCGGGTTGGAGCGAGTCGACTTTTGGCGCGACATCAATTGAGCAACTGCCTCAAGCAGCGATCAATTATATCAAGCGTCTTGAAGAGTTATTAGAAACACCTATCGACATTATCTCTACGGGTCCTGATCGTAACGAAACCATGATTTTGGTTAATCCGTTCAATTAAGATCTGTTAAGGCCGTGTTTCACGGCCTTTTTCTCTGCTTCTTTATGCCTTTCTCTGTTTCATTCTGCGGTTAGAAATTCAGCTCAAGCTCAAGAAATAGGTTATACTGCCGATGCAAGTATTCATCCTACTGTCATTGAGAGTCGTTATGCTACGTACAGCACTCGTTGCGCTACTGCCTTTAGTATCTTCAATGTGCTTTGCTGAAACGCAGGCGGTAGATATTTATAGTCAAGATCAATTGCTTGATTTGATCCGTAGCAATCAATACTTAGCGAAAGTGAAACGTGATGATTGCCAGTTAGTCCAAGACATTGAGGCGCGAGCCCAAGTCTTAAAACAGCCTTTATATCAATTTCTTTGGGGCGAAATGCTCAATCATGGAACGTGTGTGAAGGCTAACCCTGTGAAGGGTATTGCTTTGTTACGTGACTCGGCCGAACAAGGTAGCTCAGAAGCGATGTTAAAGCTTGCCGAGTATTATCAGAGTGGGAAATTTGTCATCCGCAATAAAGACAGAGCAGTGCATTATTTACTGCCTGCGGCTGCAAGTGGCAGTTTATCCGCTCGTATGATGTTAGTTCGTTTATTCGGTGAAGGTTATGGTAGTCCTAGGGATTACGAGATGGCCTATCACTGGTTATATAACGATGTATTTGCGGACGAGGCGACTAAGAATAAAGCCTTGTCTTTACTGCAGGTGTTAGCAGCTAAAATGCCCCCCAGTGCAGTGGCGCGGGCCCAGCAAGAACAGTTGCGAACCCGTTAAGTGGTCTCTTAATCTAGAGACACATTATTTGGATATTGAATGATCAAAGACCCTCATTTTGAGCGTGAACAGGATAAGTACGAAAACCCTATCCCAAGCCGTGAGTATATTCTCGATTACTTACGTTCTCAAAAATCACCTATCACCCGTGACAGCATTGCCGCGGCGTTAAACATCCAAGAGGAAGAACAACTTGAGGCCTTGCGCCGTCGCCTGCGTGCGATGGAACGCGATGGCGAACTGGTGTTCACCCGTGGGCAAAGCTATGGCTTACCCGAGAAAATGGATCTGATCCCCGGCACTGTGCTCGGACACAGAGAAGGCTTCGGCTTTTTCAAACCCGATGAAGGCGGCGATGACTTATTTATTTCGAACCGCGACATGCTGATGTATTTCCACGGTGATAAAGTGCTGGCGCAAAAAGCGGGCACAGATCGTCGTGGCCGTCGCGAAGCGCGTTTGGTTCGTCTGATCCAGCCGCGAAGTGCCGCGATTGTTGGCCGTTATCATGTCGATAGCGGTATGGCCTTTGTCATTGCCGATGATAAGCGTATTACCCAAGAAATTTTAGTCGCGAATGAAGATCGCAACGGTGCCCGTCAAGGTGATGTGGTTGTGGTTGAATTAACGCGTCGCCCAGGCCGTTTTGTTAAGGCTGCGGGTAAAGTGACTGAAGTGCTTGGTAAGCAAATGGCGCCGGGGATGGAAATCGAAATTGCCCTGCGTAATTATGATTTACCCCATACTTGGTCACCTGTGATTGAGAAGAAACTGCGCCGTATTCCCGATGAAGTAACCGACGCCGATAAAGTCGGTCGTGTGGATTTACGTCATCTGCCATTAGTGACTATCGACGGTGAAGACGCCCGCGATTTTGACGATGCCGTGTACGCGGAGAAAAAAGCCGGTGGTGGCTGGCGTTTATGGGTTGCGATTGCCGACGTCAGTTATTATGTGCGTACCGATTCTGCCTTAGATACCGAAGCGCGTGCCCGTGGTAACTCAGTGTATTTCCCGTCGCAAGTGATCCCTATGCTGCCGGAGAAAATCTCCAATGGCCTCTGTTCGCTTAATCCCCACGTCGACCGTTTATGTATGGTCGCCGAGATGACCGTATCTGCTAAAGGTAAGTTATCAGGTTATAAGTTTTATCCGGCTGTGATGTATTCCCATGCCCGTTTCACTTATACCCAAGTGGCAGCAATGTTAGAAGGCGGCCCCATTGCGCCTGAGCATGAGGCTTTGTTCCCGCATTTGCAGTGTTTACAGTCATTGTATTTAGCGCTCGATGAGCAAAGGGCCGAGCGTGGTGCGATTGCGTTTGAAACCATGGAAACGCAGTTCATTTTCAATGAGCAGCGCAAGATTGATAAAATCGTGCCGCGTGGCCGTAATCAAGCCCATAAAATCATTGAAGAATGTATGATTTTAGCCAACGTTTCTGCAGCTAAGTTTGTGAAGAAACACAAAGGCGAAGTCTTGTATCGTGTGCATGAAGCGCCATCCGAGCAAAAATTGGCGAACTTTAAAGAGTTCCTTGCTGAGCGTGGTTTAAGCATGCCCGGTGGACTTGAGCCTACGCCGTCAGATTATCAGAATGTGATGTTGCAAATTGCCAACCGCCCTGATGCTGAACTTATCCAAGTGATGTTACTGCGCTCTATGCGTCAGGCAATTTACACTCCGGATAACGAAGGTCACTTCGGTTTAGCCTTAGAAGAATATGCGCATTTTACTTCGCCCATTCGCCGCTATCCGGATTTAGTGTTACATCGTGTGATCCGTTATTTACTCGCGAAGGAAAGAGGCGAAACCACTGAGAAGTGGACGCAGGATGGTGGCTACCATTATCAACTCGATGAACTCGATCAATTAGGCGAAGAGTGTTCGACCACAGAACGTCGTGCCGATGAAGCAACTCGCGATGTCAGCGATTGGCTGAAGTGCGAGTTTATGCAAGATCACGTCGGCGATACCTTCGAAGCTGTGATTGCTTCAGTAACCAGTTTTGGTTTGTTTGTGCGTTTAAATGAGCTATTTATCGATGGCTTAGTGCATATCTCAAGCCTAGGTAGCGATTACTACCAGTTCGATCCAATGCGTCAACGTCTTATCGGCGAGCACACAGGCCAAGTCTATCAAGTGGGTGATCCTGTGACAGTTAAGGTCGCTGCAGTCAACTTAGATGACAGACAGATTGATTTGGTTATGCTGGGTGATGACGGCAAAGGTGGTAAACGTAAAGCATCTGCCAGCCGTGATAAGCCGATGACAGCCCGTGAGCGCGTTAATCGTGAAGGCGCTAAGCAAGGTAAAGCAGGCAAAACCGCGGTATCTAGCGCCAAGGCTGAAACAGGCAAAACCAAACCTAAGGCCAAAGCTGGCACTAAAGCTAAAAAAGCAGCAGTAAAAGATCCGGCTAAAAAGCCAAAAGCCGCTAAGCGGAGCACGAGAAAGAAATAAATGAAAAAACAAGATATTATTTTTGGGATCCACGCAGTTGAAGCCCTGTTAAAACACAGCCCTGAGCGCATTATTGAGTTGTGGCTGTTACAAGGTCGTGACGATGAGCGCTTAACTGTGCTGGCCGATCAGGCCAAAGCCTTTGGCACGACGATTCAAGTCGCTTCTCGTAAAGCCTTAGATGACAAAGCGGAAAGCAGCCAACATCAAGGCATAGTCGCGCGCGTTAAAGCGGCGAAAGTATTGAATGAGCAAGATTTAGATGTGCTGCTTGCTAACACTGAGCAAGCATTCCTGTTGATCTTGGATGGTGTGACGGATCCCCATAACTTAGGCGCTTGCCTACGTAATGCCGATGCGGCTGGCGTACAAGGTATTATCGTGCCTAAAGACAATTCAGTTGGCTTAACTGCGACTGTGAGTAAAGTGGCATGTGGCGCTGCGGAAACAGTACCTTTATTCCAAGTGACTAATCTTGCGCGCACTATGCGTCACCTGCAGGATAAAGGTGTGTGGATTGTGGGCACTGCGGGCGAGGCAGATTGCGAGCTTTATCAAGCGGATCTCAAGGGATCATTGGCGATTGCTATGGGAGCTGAAGACAAAGGCTTACGCCGATTAAGCCGTGAGTCTTGCGATTCACTGATCTCTATCCCTATGGCCGGTAGTGTGTCTAGCTTGAACGTATCGGTTGCAACGGGTATTTGCTTATTTGAAGCAGTGCGTCAGCGTCGTAGCTAATACACTCACGTTTGCCTGATTTCGAACATGAGGTATCAGGCTTGCAGTAACGACTTGTTGTAGTAACTATATGTTTTAGTTAGAGCTTACAGAAATAAAAAGGCCGATTAACTTTAAACAGTTAATCGGCCTTTTTATTGGCCTTTTTATGTCAGCGCTTTGTCTAGGTTGATCTGATGGCTATCGGCGTCATCCGTTTGAACGGCTTCAGGCTCTGCTTGCTCGATATCGAAACTGAAGGCGAGTTGCTCCTCATCACTGTCATTTGCGTCGATAATATCGTCATCGACACCATCAGCCCCTAAATCATATTCCGCTTCATCTAGGTTAGCACTGGGTGTCATATGTTCTTGAATCGATTCGACATCAACTCGTGGATCCAGCGCTGCCGCCAGTGGTGAAGAGACTAAGTCGCCCGTCGCCATTATGTAGTCTTGGGTGACATTAGTTTCGACTTTTTGCTGTGAATGTACATAACGTAAACGCACAAAGAGTATTAAGGTACAGGCTGACATAAAGCCATATAACATGTTATTGCCAAACCATTGCATTAATGTCGATGCGATAAGCGGACCGATACTGGCGCCTAAGCCGAAGGTTAATAATATTGTTGCTGATAAGCCGACCCGCTCATTTTGCTCTACTCGAGAGTTGGCAAGCGCTGTGGCGAGCGGATAGAAAGTGAAACCTAAAATACCAAATAGGAAAGTCATCACCAGTGAAATCACCGGATGATAGGGGGTTAAGGCGATAGCCAAGGCTAAGATACCGAGCAATATACAGTTGATACGGATAAGGCGACTGCGGGACATAATGTCGGACAATTTTCCCATTGGCCACTGTGCCAGTAATCCCGCTAAAATCGTTGCCGTCATATACGTGGCGACTTTTTCAGGCGGTAAACCTAAGTTACTGGCGTAGGCGGGAGCGAGACCATAAAACGAACCCACTATCATGCTACCAATCGCGATTGTCGTGAGTGCTTGTGGTGCTTTTTTCCAGTAATAGGCAATTTTGAGTGGGGCAGGAACTAAGGGCGCAGGGTGAAGACGACGCGTGAGTGAAATCGGTACGATACAGAGTGAAAAACAAATTGCGATAAGCAGTAGTGGCTCTAGTCCTAATTCGGGGAAAATACTGATCGCACCTTGGCCCAAGATTAAGCCGAAGTAAGATACGATCATATAACTCGCAAACACTGTGCCCCTTTGATTACTTTCAGCTTGTTCGTTAAGCCAACTTTCTAACACCATGTATTGGCACATCATCCCCATGCCGACCACGAGTCTGAGGAGCAGCCAAACCGCAAGCTCATCCACGAGTGCATGGCCTAATGCCGATGCAGCGACTATGCCTGCGCTGGCGACAAAGGCGCGGATATGGCCCACTTGAGCGATAAGTCGATGACCAATCTTAGAGCCTGCCACTAGGCCAACATAGTAGGCCGACATCATGCCGCCAATCCATATTTGTGGCACATTCATTACTGAGAGTCTGAGCCCAAGATAGGTGGTAAGCAAGCCGCCGGCTAATACCATTAATAATGTGGTGCTATATAAAGAGGCGAAAGTGCGCAGCGGATTAGTCATATACAACTCCGAAAACACAAACTAGATTGATAATGAGGAGTGAGTATATCAGGGGTTAGTGTTTATGTTGTGTTGCAAATTGTTGGTAAATCTTGATTAATTGCGCATTTCTGCTCAAAAAATCACTGAATTATGTCGGAACAACTCAAGGGGATGCTTGTAAAGTATTCACATAGACGCCAGCCGAGTAGGCTATTAGCGTCATCTTACTCTATGTGTTTCGTCGTATTTTTTAAAAAGAGTTATCTAAAAGTGTAAAGCAAGTTGAAGGTGGTGATGGTATCCATGGGTTGGCTTCCTTCTGGTACCACTTCAGTGTATTTGATGTTCATACCGATCTTAAATGCCCAATCTTGGAACACCAGATTTTTATAGTTCATATCTAAGGTGAGGGTGTTGTTGTTCTCGCCCACTTCCGCGGTGAGATCGGCATTGAGACTGCTGTATTCCTGTAGTTTTTGAGAGAATTTGGCAGCGGTACGAAGAATGACATCTTTTTCGGCATCAGGGTTGGGAATGGTTACCGACTCTGCAGGTAAGTTATATCGATAACCTGGGCCGAACTCGAGACTGAGTTTTGTTTTATAACTACTGATAGCATTGAAACCGTAACCACTCGAAAGCGTTGATATTTGCGTGTAACTACCGAATTGATCCCAAGTAAAATCACCACGTCCGAAGACATAACCCTTAGTCAGTTTATAGTTCGATTGTAACTGTAGCTCATATTTTTCGGAGGTTGTTTGACTTTTTTCTGAGGCAAAATAGGCTTTTAGTGTGGCTTCTTGCTTGGTTTGCTTTGTATCGTAAATCAGTTGGGTTCGACCATTAAAACTGCTGGATTCGGTATTGCCTGTGTTCAGTTGCAAGCCAGCTTCGATTTCCGCGGTAAAATCGCTGGGCGGTTCCTGATAATCAGGTGGAACAAGCGCAAGCGCAGGAAATGAAAGGAAAAACAAACTGATTGGCGCAATAACTTTTAGCATTATGTTTTATTCTTGGTTAGCTGATTTCAGACGTCCGAATATAGGCGAACCGCCATCATACCTGTATTGATTGGCGAGGCAAAGTTATTGCTTGAGTTTCTGGCTTGCTTTCTGTACTATCCTCGCGCTCAAATCAGTCACTATTTTTCGTTCCTTGCCTCCATTTGGTTTGACTGAGCCAATACCGAGGCTACATAACCGTAAGGAGCAATAAATGCGTCATTACGAAATCGTATTTATGGTTCACCCAGATCAAAGTGAACAAGTACCAGGTATGATTGAGCGTTACACAGGTGTTATCACCGAAGCTAACGGCACAATCCACCGTTTAGAAGATTGGGGCCGTCGTCAACTGGCTTACCCAATCCTTGACCTGCATAAAGCTCACTACGTTCTGATGAACGTTGAAGCTAAAGCAGAGACGATCGAAGAGCTAGAAACAGCTTTCCGTTTCAACGACGCAGTTCTGCGTAACATGGTAATGCGTACTAAAGTTGCCGTTACTGAAGCATCTCCAATGGCTAGAGCTAGAGATGAGCGCGATTCACGTCGTGGCCCAGCTGGCGAACGCTCATATGATGAAGCTCACGCTGAAGAAATCGCTGAGTAAGGTAATCTGTGACCACCAATAACTTGGTGTTGTCAGGAACGATAACTCGTTCAAGACGCTTTAAAAGCCCAGCAGGTATTGCACACAGTGTAATTATGTTGGAACACAAATCGCAGCGTTATGAAGCCGAAATGCTCCGCAACGTCTACGTACAAATTCAAGTGATATTGAGTGGCCCACGCTTTGAAAGCGTCGCAGAAGATCTGAAAGCAGGTGTGGAAGTACAAGTGCAGGGCTTTATGACGCTTCAACAGGGGCGTAATGGTCAGAACCGCTTAGTCATCCATGCCGAAAATGTCGAATTGAAAACTTAGGAGACTGTCAACATGGCACGTTATTTCCGTCGTCGCAAGTTCTGCCGTTTCACCGCTGAAGGTGTTGCAGAAATTGATTACAAAGATATCGTTACTTTAAAGAACTACATCACTGAAAGCGGCAAGATTGTTCCTAGCCGTATCACTGGTACTAGTGCTAAATATCAGCGCCAACTAGCTCGCGCTATCAAGCGTGCTCGTTATCTTTCTCTACTGCCATACACTGATTTACATCAGTAATTGCAGTATTCCTAATCGAATATAGAGGATTTGATAATGAACGTTATTCTGCTTGATAAAATCGCTAACCTAGGCAACTTGGGTGACCAAGTTACTGTTAAAGCTGGTTACGCTCGTAACTACCTTTTGCCACAAGGTAAAGCTGTTGTTGCTAACGAAAGCAACGTTAAAGTATTTGAAGCTCGTCGCGCTGAATTAGAAGCTAAATTAGCTGCTGAATTAGCTGCTGCTAACCTACGTGCTGAGAAAATCACTGCACTGGAAGCTGTTGTTATTGCTTCTAAAGCGGGTGATGAAGGCAAACTGTTTGGTTCAGTTGGCAACCGTGACATCGCTGATGCAGTGACTGCTGCTGGTGTTGAGCTGGCTAAATCAGAAGTTCGTTTACCATTAGGCGCTCTGCGTACTACTGGCGACTTCGAAGTTGAAGTTCAGTTACACACTGAAGTTAAAGCTGTTGTTAAAGTTTCTATCGTTGCAGAAGCTTAATTACTCCTTGCTTTAATCTTAAGAGAAACACCGCTTCGGCGGTGTTTTTTTATGGCTGAAATTCAGTATTTAGCTGTGGTCAATATGGTTTGATATTGGTTTGCTATGGATTAATACCAATCACATTAAATATCTAATCAGTTCAGAGCCTCACAGGCATCTCAATCCAAGGCGCATTGACGCAGAAATGGTTATTCCCTTTTAAGTCAATGCAACACGGGAGTGGGATACCTGTGAGGCTCCCGAAGGGCGGCTGATGTTAACGGCATGGCAAAGCGCTTTATACTGCGTTTAAGGCTTTCGACAGAGCACCACTATGCCTTCAAGCCTTCGCCTTGTCTAAAGCGCTTTGAACTCCCGCTGAATTAACAGATATTTAATACGATTGGTATAATGCGGCAAGTGATATGTCTACTCATTCAGTCTCAAAGCGTATCCGCCTTTAAAATACTAGCCCAAATAAAAGCCGCTCACTGTCATGACAGTGAGCGGCTTTTGACTAGATGGGTTAAATCCGTGTTTGGCTCAGAGTATTAATTTCTCACTAAATCCAATTCTTGGATTAAGTTATCGGCATGGTCCACTTCATCCATCATCCACAGGATATAGCGAATATCCACGTGCACTGCACGGGTGATGGTTGGGTTGAAGAACCAATCTTTAGTGATAGCTTCATAGGTTGAGTCGAAGTTAAGGCCCACTAACTCACCTTTTCCGTTGAAGACTGGTGAACCAGAGTTACCACCTGTGGTGTCCACGCTGGATAAGAAATTAACCGGTACTGAGTTAAATTCCTCTGGTTTATCTAAACAAGAGAAGAGTCTGCAAATCCAGCTTCGGGGATCTTGATAAACCGACTTCACCAGATGATCGCCAAAACGTTGTTCGCTAATCGCATCGAGGAGTTTTTTCGGCGCATTATAGGGCTCAACGCCTGTGTGTTTTGCGACTATGCCATCAAGACGAGTAAACGGCTGTTTATAGAGCGCATCACGTGATTGATAACCATCAACCATGCCATAGCTGATCCGTAGCGTACCGTTGGCGTCAGGGTAGACTGGCCAGTTGTTTGCTTTGTAGTATTCGATCACAGCCGCCATATAATCAGGGCGAGCACTAGATAGCTTGCCGTCTAAGATTTTTTCTGATTTTTCCTGTGCCATATTCGTGTCGTAAAGTGCTACGGCTAAACGAATAAAGGGATCTGCACTGGTTTCGAAAGCGCTAGCATCGGCATTCATCCACGCAAGGCGCTTAGCTTGGTCTGTGAGCGTAGTGAGTGAGTACAAACCATCGAGTTTAGCTGCGAGATCGGCATCTTTCGTGTTCACATTTAGCATCTCATCGAGTGCTGCTACGCGATTTGATTGGCTAAGGTAAGCATTTAAATCCTGTAGCCACAAAGTCTTATCAACAGTGACATCAAAACTTGAATCGATACGTTTAAGACGTGAGCTTAGCATAGCAATATCACGTTCTTGGTAGCCTTGCTCACGCTCGGCATCGGGCTTTTGTTTTTCTTTAGCAAGACGGTAGAGGCTGTTTGCTGCGGTTAACAATGTGCTAGATTGAGCATTGGTAAAGTAGTAATTACTTTGGAATGCTTGTTGTTGCTCGGCGAGTAACACTTCTAACTCAGCAATGAGATTTTGATTTAGCTTAGGGTTTTGTTTAAGCCAAGCTAAAAAATTATCTTCACGGCTTTGCTTAATGCCAATGATATCCGTTGCTTTAAAACCCGCTAATAGGCCGTTGAGTTTCTTCATCCGGTTGGCCATTGAGGCCATATTACCTGCGTACTTAATGGCGATATCGGCATCTTTTTGTCCCATAGCCTCGATAGTATCAATCTGTAATTGATAGCGCTTAGCTTGGGTTGGGTACAACCAATCACTGGCAAATTTAAGTTCACTGGTCAGATTGTAACGGCTAGTCGTGCCTGGGTAACCCGCCACAAACACGCCATCACCGGCTTTTACGCCATCGGCATTGACCTTAAGGTAGCTCTTTGGTTGGTAAGGAATGTTATCGTCGCTATACGCGGCAGGTTTGCCATCTTTACCAACATAAGCCCGTAGGAAGGCAAAATCACCCGAATGGCGTGGATATTCATAGTTATCAATATCGCCACCATAGCCCCCAACACTTTCAGGTGGTGCGTAGACTAAGCGCACATCGCGGATCATCAATTGCTTGATTAAGTAGTATTCTAAGCCGTTATGGAAACTGCGCACATTACAACGATAGTTAGCATCGGCTTCACAGCTTTTGATGAGCGCTTTACTGTGATTTTGAATGTCTTCGTAACGACTTAGCGGGTCTTGGCTGAGGTCTTTATTGATTTGCTCGGTGACATTGGTCACTGCTTCTGTGATGTATAAACGTTCGTTAGGACCGGCAGAGGGCTCCTTGTCCATCGATGTTGCTAAAAAGCCTTGTTCTAGGTAGTTATGCTCTTGCTTAGTGTTATATTGTATCGCCTTGTAGGCACAATGGTGGTTTGTCACAACTAGCCCTTGGGGGGAGACAAAACTGGCGGTACAATAGCCCAACCCAACCACGGCGTTCATTGGATAACTTGTCAGATCGGCCAGTTTTTCTGCCGGAATATCGATTCCGCGTTCACTGAGTTTGTCTGCAATTGAAGGCATTTGATAAGGTTGCCATTGTCCTTCGTCGGCAGTTGCTATGCCGGATGTCAGTACTAAGGCCGCAACCAATGCAATACGCATGTTCTTTCCTTATTGATTGTTAGAGTGTCCGTTGGAATGAAATAACAGGCGAGTGTAAACATCCTGTTTGCTTGACGCGGGTTTTATATCATATTTTGTTAAGTTGTTGGAAATCGGGAGCGTTAATGTCACAACAAGGTGCTTTTAAGCCTAAAAGTAAGCCAAGAGATTTGCAGCTTGATGGACTCAAGCTGCCACCGCATTCAATTGAGGCTGAACAATCGGTATTAGGCGGCTTGATGTTAGATGCCGAAGCGTGGGACAGGGTCGCAGAGGCTGTCGTAAAAGAGGATTTTTACTCTCGCTCACATAAGATGATCTTTTCTGCCATGCACAGATTGGTCGATTTAGGGCAACCGATCGATTTGATCACTGTTTCTGAACAGCTCGAAGTTGAGAACCAATTAGAAGATGCCGGTGGTTTTGCCTATTTAGGTGAGATTGCGAAAAATACCCCAAGTGCGGGTAATATTTTATCTTACGCTGAAATCGTCCGTGAACGTGCTGTCGTTCGTGACATGATCCGCGTCGCGCATGAGATTGCCGATGCGGGCTATAACCCAGAAGGTCGGGACTCGGGTGAATTACTCGACCTGGCTGAGAGTAAAGTATTTAAGATCGCCGAGATGCGAACCAATGCTAATGAAGGTCCCGAAGGTATCAAAACCATTCTGGAAAAAACCGTCGATAAGATTGAACAGCTTTACAATAACCCCCATAACGGTGTGACTGGAGTATCGAGTGGCTTTAACGATTTGGATAAGATGACCGCTGGCTTCCAGTCCGGTGACTTGATTATCGTTGCGGCGCGTCCTTCTATGGGTAAAACCACCTTTGCGATGAACTTGTGCGAACAGGCCGCAATGAATGAAGATAAACCCGTACTTATTTTCAGTCTCGAGATGCCGTCCGAACAGATTATGATGCGTATGCTGGCCTCCTTGGGTCGTGTTGATCAAACTAAGATCCGTACTGGTCAACTCGATGACGAGGATTGGGCGCGGGTTTCATCGACCATGGGTATCATGCTCGAGCAAGGCAAAATGTATATTGATGATGGTTCGGGATTAACCCCGACAGAAGTTCGCAGCCGCGCGCGTCGTATTGCCCGTGAGTACGGTGGTTTATCTATGATCATGATAGATTACCTGCAGTTAATGCAGGTGCCCGCCTTAAAAGATAACCGTACCTTAGAAATTTCTGAAATTTCACGCTCGCTGAAAGCATTAGCCAAAGAGTTGGAAATCCCGATTATTGCCCTGTCGCAGCTTAACCGCTCGCTCGAACAAAGGGCCGATAAACGTCCTGTTAACTCGGATTTGCGTGAATCGGGCGCTATCGAGCAAGATGCGGATCTCATCATGTTTATTTATCGCGATGAAGTGTATAACAACGATTCTCAAGATAAAGGCACGGCAGAAATCATCATTGGTAAGCAACGTAACGGCCCCATTGGTCGGGTGCGGCTCACTTTCCAAGGGCAATTTTCGCGTTTCGATAATTATGCTGGGCCGCAGTTTGAAGAAGATTAATTGACGTTTAAAAACAGTCAGTTTGCGTTTGCAGAAGATGAGCTGTATTGATGTATTTTTTATATCCGTGACTTTTTATTTCCTGAGTAAACAAGGTAAATTTTGAACCCTTTTCCCCGTGCAGAAATTAGCAGTAGTGCACTGCAAACCAATCTCGCTGCGTTGCGTCAACAGGCACCAGCGAGTCGTGTGATGGCCGTCGTTAAAGCGAACGGTTATGGTCATGGATTATTGAATGTCGCTAATTGTTTAGTCAATGCCGATGGCTTTGGCCTAGCACGATTGGATGAGGCCTTAGAATTACGAGCGGGCGGCGTGACAGCGCGTTTATTGTTACTAGAAGGTTTTTTCCGTGCCACCGATCTCCCGTTACTCGTCGGGCATGATATTGACACTGTAGTGCACCACAGCTCTCAGCTTGAAATGTTAGAGCAAACTGTGTTGTCAAAACCTGTCACTGTCTGGCTTAAAGTGGATTCAGGCATGCATCGTTTAGGTTTTACGCCCGAACAATTTTCAACGGTTTACGCAAGGTTAATGGCCTGTCCCAATGTGGCAAAACCGATCCATTTGATGACACATTTTGCCTGTGCGGACGAGCCTGAAAACACCTATACCTCAGTACAGATGGCGGCTTTTAATACGTTAACGGCAGGCTTGCCCGGATTTAGAACCTTAGCAAACTCTGCTGGTGCTTTGTATTGGCCTCAGAGCCAAGGCGATTGGATCCGTCCTGGTATCGCACTCTATGGTGTATCTCCTGTTACTGGTGATTGCGGTGCGAATCACGGGCTAGTTCCTGCGATGGAATTGGTATCACAGTTGATTGCGGTACGGGATCATAAAGCCAATCAGCCAGTGGGCTATGGTTGTTTCTGGACCGCGAAGCAAGATACCCGTTTAGGTGTCGTGGCGATTGGCTATGGTGATGGTTATCCTCGCAATGCACCGGAAGGCACACCCGTGTGGGTCAATGGTCGTCGCGTACCCATAGTAGGCCGCGTCTCTATGGACATGTTGACTGTCGACTTAGGCCAAGATGCGCAAGATAAGGTTGGCGACAGTGCTTTGTTGTGGGGTAAAGCATTACCCGTTGAAGAAGTCGCTGAACATATCGGTACTATCGCTTATGAATTAGTCACTAAGCTCACCCCAAGGGTTGCGGTTTGCTTAGCTTAACCCTGACAAATGGAAGTATTTGGGGACACTTTTTAGCAAGAAAACGGTGATTAAACACCGTTTTCTTTTATGTAAAGTGTCAGGATGAATAATTGCCTCTACACGAATGGTTACTGCAAATAACACTATGAATTATAGTTATTTGTTAGCGAGAGAAGTGTCGAACCTGTAGGGCTGAGATAAGCGAAATAGTGGTTTGCAGTTCACCGTTGGCGACGCAATATGTTTTGGACCTGAGGATGAAGCTGTGCTGAACTGGTGTTAGGCGGCAAAATAGACGATAAAAATATCTCAATTCAGGTTACGGTAAACCAGCTGTTCTGATCTTTGTTATCTGGCTTTAAAAAAGCGAATGAAACATAAGATCCAGAGCGACAGGATATTTAATGTATTTTGAGCTGACTGGCTTGATGCATTTAAGCTATTAGTTTTCAAAACATATTTCAATATAAGCAGTACCATGCGGGCTTGTAAATGGCATGATAATCTTAGTGCCATTAGCTTTATGGGAAATAGTATGGCCTTTTCCTGATACGACCATAGGAGTGGCCATTTCAAATTCATAGCCTTTTTGACCCAAAAGATTTTTTGCGCCACCAGTCACCATATTCGTAATTTCGCCTACTAAGTCAGTCACTTCCTCGTTAATTTTACCCGGGTTTTCGCCCAGCATATTCTGCATTATCTGCAAAACAAGCTTTTGTTCGAAGGTAATCGACAGTGATCCTTTTGTTTGGGGTCCAACAAGACCTATTAGGCCGGATACATCACCTTTAGCTAAGTTATCTACTTTGATTTGGGGTTTGCCCGGCGTCAAATCCATGCTCGCCATCGTAGATATGACATTGAGCAAAGATTGGAGGAAAGGATTAATAAAATTAACGTTCATGCCTAAGTTTGTCCTCTTTTGAGCCTAAACCATGGAGTAATGGCATTGCTTAAGGCTATTAGAAAAGTTGCTTATCGACAGCAATCTTGATCACACTCTATCAGCTTAGATGAGACAGCTATAAATGTGAGGCTAATTTAAAGATATTCTTATCATTTATCTGAGTTATAGGCCGCTAAAGCTCCATATAACCGTGTCCTTTATTGTTTAGACCGTTTTGTAGATGGTTCATAAGTTTGCTTGGAAGACGCTTATCGTCAAATAGCGTTGTTTTACGTCTCATACACACAAAAATGGGCTGCATTAGCCCCATTCATAGTGGCTCATGAGTGCCGATGCTGCAAAGTTTTTTAGTCTTTTTATGGAGTAACTCGACTTTTATTTGCACTTGAACTTGTGAGAAGGCGTTGCTACTCAATTCTCTATCCCATCGCGTCTTACGTAATCCCATTTTATATGGCTATTTTCGGCATTGTGGAGTGCTATCAAAAAGGCGTCTTGGCCTTGAGTGTCTTAGCTGACTTTGTAAAAGTACGATGTTCGCTGTAAACTGTCTCACTTTTTGCTTCACCCTAACGACGCATTTGTAGTGTGTTGTTCAGTACGTGTTTTCAGGTCAATTACTGGGAACACCATCTTGAGCGCTCAATCTTATAATTTGGGATACCTCACAGGATGCCCGGCAATTAGACAAATGCACAAATGTGTAAAAACAGCTTAAAATGTGAGTGTAATGATTCAATCTAAAATGAGTAAAACCCCAGTTATATCAACTATTCCAATCGATAGAACCTTTTCCATTGCGCCCATGTTGGATAGGTAAGATTTTAATTTAACCATTTGATTTATATAAAGTGGTTAAAAGTGTGGTTCACTATAGGATCACCGATTTTAAAAAGTTGTTTTATGGTTCCCCGCTGGTGATATGATTACTCAATAAACATTGAGGTGATCTATGGATAGAAAATCTTTAATAATACTCGCGCTGGTGTTAACGAGCGGTCCTACTTTTTCGGCCTTTGCCGAAGTCTATAAATGTGCTGATGGAAAATATCAGGCCGATCCTTGCGATGAAAACAGTCAGCCAGTTGATTTAAGTGGTGTCGGTAGCTTTATTAAAAGCAGTGACAGCATTTCTCAATCAAGCGTGAGTTCAAACGCGACTTCTGATAAGAAAAAAGAAATCAGTACCTATATCGAAAAACAACGCATTGCCCGAGAGATCACTCGGCTTGAGGGTGATCGTAAGCGGGTGATTGCGGCGCGTGATCAGCGCTTACGTAATCTGCGTGAAAGTCGACAGTATGCGAATAACAACTTAGCCGGTGCAACGTGGCAGCAAAGCTTAGCTCAGGAACAAGTCGCTGCAGCGCAAGAGGCCGACACGCTGGTGTCATCTATCGATCGGCAGATTGAGCAGCTTAAAGACGAGTTAAAATAGTGCATGTACGTTTTTCCTGATTGTGTATTTGGTAAAGTACTGATAAATTTCATGTATTACAGTTGATTAGCTGTATCGCGTTTTTTACTGGCTAATGAGGTTAACGCGCATGCGCACTAAGACGTTATGTTTCCAAGGAAATTGTGTGCCATATATGCTTTTCAAAAAATGTGTATTTATAATTTCTCTTTCAATAATATCTGTCTCGTGTGCGCCTGTAGTTAGAGATTACTACAAGCCAATATATAGCGAAGGAGTTACACACAGTAGTGGCTGCGGAAGCTCTGGCCCTGCGGATGAAATATCAATACAGCTTAGTGGGGGAGTTGAGCTCGTAGTATCTAGCTCTAGTTCTGCAAAAAACGAGAGGTTTAATAATTTTCATTTTACAGCTTCAATTCATGCTCCATCTGGAACATATTTTCAATTTGAGAGCGACGAAATTGTCATTACTGACAATACAATAAACAAAATGTGGAATGTAAAAATTACTGAATTAATCACACGGACAGATAATATTTCAAATGCTAATTCTGGTGAGTCCACTAATAAGGATGAATATCTCCGTGTAATTCCAACATCAAAGATAAGTGGTAATACCTTTTTCGGCTATAACACACTATTCGGTAAAAAGTATTTTAATTCTGGTGCGTCAATAAGTATTTTTTCAAGAGATATTGAGTATAAATTGGAAAACTACTCTATCCAGTTACCATCCATTATTATAAATGGTAAAAAATATATTATTGAACCTATAGGATTTTTACATGTGCGAAGCATAGGAATAGACCCACTAAATTGTTAACATAACAAGCTGTTCCAGCGTCGCTCCGGCACTTCGTGCCTGCGCTGGACAGTTTTAAACACGCGGTTTTATGGTTTTGCTGCGCAAAAGTATTCCATAAAACTACAACTTAAAACCCGCCGCTGAACTCGGCGTTAAGTTGCAAAGGGAATTTGACACTGATGAGTAGTACAAAAGTATGGATGATAATCTTAAGTATTACTCTGCTTTATCCCGCATTTTATTGCATCCATGGAGTTTTAGTTACCCTTGATACAATAAACCCAAGGAGCCATGAAGGTAATCTGATCATTGGCATAATGTGGATGTATTCATCAATTGTCTGGATCCCATACTTTTTAATCCTTGGTTTTAACTGGAAGAAGTTATCCAACGCTTTTAAACTGTTTTGTTCATTCTCATCAATTGTAATTTTTGGCTGTGTTATTTACTCGCTTACAACAAGTTAGCAGCTTAACAAGGTAATTAAGAACGGACCCGTAACAGTTGGCTAGGTTTCGCTTCGCTTCACATTTTAGCCAACTATTACTTGTCCGCTTATTGCGGCGTTAGGGCTCAAATATGAATCGAGCATTGGGTAAAGTATTCAAAAGCGAAACTTGCGTTGAGTACGGCATAATCCGAAATGCCAAGGAGCCATTCCCTGAAGTCTTATCAACTTCGAATGTCCTTGCCGAAGACGATTGCGGTAACTATTTCGTTTTGCTTAACGAGGCTGTGTGCTTCTGGGATCACGAAACAGGAGATTACGAGTTTCTTTCTGAGTCAGTAAATGATTTTGTTTCTAGGTGTTTTGCTCCCGAAGAAGTTGAACTAGAGCCTGGCCAGGTAGAGTCGGCTTGGATTGATCCCGAGTTTGCTAAGCAATTCGGCATCAAGAGCAAGCCCTAACAAGCGCATGTTTCGGACAAATTTCCGCTGTGCTCCAATTTGCCGCAAATGCGGGCGTTAGAACTACTAATCAGGGATGGGTGTATATGTTACTAAAAGTGTTGTTCTCTCTCAGTTTGCTATTGAATTTTTACCTCATTTTTTGGTTCATTAAGAATAGTTACACCATCGAAGCTCACCCTAAATTAAAGCGTGATAATTTTGTTTTATCCCAATTTGTGAACAGCTCACTTTCTAAAGACGAGCTTTTAATGATTGCAAAATCCAAATTAGGTATTGAGAAAGTAAAAGAACAATATAATCACCAATCATGGGACGATAAAAAATTTGCATCGTCTGTAATAATCGAGGGCATTAGCTTCTTTTTCAACGAAAAAGATGAATTAATGCAAGTAGACCACTCGTACAAAGCGTGTTCACCTTTATGGGTAAGGGAGTTTTAATAAACAAATTGTGGTCTAAACGTAAACAACACGCTGCATATTCGAAGCGTTAGCCCCCACAAATCTAAAAACTGAATCCGTACTGTGTCCGTACAAGTTGCGCTGTGGTTGTTTAAACTTTATACTCCAATCCATTACGGATTAACTCCGTACGATAGGAGGTATTATGGCTACTGCAAGACTTGATATCCGTTTGGATGAAGAGATCAAAGCTAAGGCTGAGAAAGCATCGGCTTTGCTTGGTTTAAAAAGCTTAACTGAATACGTTGTTCGCTTAATGGACGAAGATTCAACTCAGGTGATTGCTGAGCACGAAAGCATTACTGTTAAAGCTGATGTATTCGACCAATTCATAATGGCTTGTGATGAGGCTAAGGCCCCGAACAAGGCATTGCGTGAAGCGGCTGCATTTACTAAACGTGGTGAGTTTAAGTGAGTTATTCCAAGACTTTTAAAGAATTGGATAAATCACAACACGATAGAGCATCATTTGACTGTGGCGAAGCAGAGTTAAACGATTTTATCCAAACTCAAGCAGCGAAACACATGCAAGCAGGTATTAGCCGCACAATGGTTTTACCTGCTGCTACGCCATTACCCAATCAAAAATACCCAATTTGCTCATTTTATACTATCGCACCAAGTTCAATTTGCCGTGATACCTTGCCGCAAGCCATGGGTAAAAAGTTACCACGCTATCCCATTCCGGTCTTTCTGCTTGCTCAACTTGCTGTCCATAAAGAGTTTCATGGTAATGGGTTAGGTAAAGCTAGCTTAATCAAAGCGCTAGAATATCTTTGGGAAATTAACGCTCACATGCGAGCTTATGCCATTGTGGTCGATTGTTTAACTGGCCAAGCTGAATCATTTTACGCTAAGTATGGTTTCGAGGTTCTTTGTGAAATCAACGGTCGTGTAAGAATGTTTATTCCAATGAAAACAGTCGGTCAGTTATTCACTTAACTACTAGCTCCCCGCCTTACCTGTCGTGCTGCCTATTCCTCACATTCGTGCATAGAAACTGTTTTTTGTATTCATAACAACTCAGTCTTAGATGCTGTTATGTATACAGTATTATTCGATTTGATCACATTTCACGGATTATAACCAAATATAGTTGTGCGCACTTATAGGGCTGATTCCAGTTTATACTATTTTTAATCAATGACTTATTGAAACGCGGCTTGAGATAATAGGTTTAGAACTCGCGCAACAGTGTTTTTCTGCATGGTTTCTTTGTTAAAGAACTGATAACTTTCTTTTATTACAAGTAATTAACTATGCGCGTTTTTACTGGTCTAATAGGTAAACGCGTGTGAGCACTTTTAAGACGTTATGTTTCACTGGAGCACGCATGAATTATTCATTTCCAGTAGCAGCCTTGGTTGCAGTATTTCTTGGGGCCTGTGCCAATCCGATCAACCGCGCTACTTTCGACAATTACTCAGAAACATGCGCAGTTGCCGAAAGTAACGGCCGCCTCGATGTTGCTGAGGAGGCTTGCTACCGAGCACTGGTAAATACCGATTGGGGCAACCTCGGCCCAGAGCTAAAATCTCAGGCGCTTTACAACCTCGGCCGTATCAAGCGGGGTATATCCAAGTTCGGAGAGGCCGAACAACTGTTCAAGGAATCGTTGGCAATAGAAGATAAGTTGCCTGTTCCTTCCGAACAAAAGATCGGTCGTCGTCTTCTTGAGTTATCTGTTAGCCTCGCCGCCCAAGACAAGTGGTCCGATGGCGCCCGTTATCTTGAGCGTGTGCTCCCATTGACCGAAAAGTTTTCCCCGCGTGAACAGGCTTACGCCAGCGAGGTATTGTCCCAATATGGTAGGCACTTAGCTGCTGGTGCCACCGATAGTGATCTTGCTGCTCGCTTTGAAGCAAAGGCAAAGGCGCTCCGGTGAACGTGAAACATAATCTTGCAGTCGAGCGGACCTGCGCGAAAAGCCGCGCAGGCCGCTCACTTCCATGTTAGGTGTATCTAGAGTGTGGCGAATATCATTACTTTCTTTTGTTTTAATTGGCTGTTCATCAACTCCACCAAAAGGGTGTGAGTTTGATCTTAACGGTTGGAATAAGGTGATAGACATTCCAGTGTCATTGCAATCAAAAAATAAAAAAAACATTACGCATTGGTATGTAAATCACGACGGGGATTATTTCTTCTGTGAAAATTTTGTAGATAGTAATGTTTGTGGTCAAAACTTTGAAATACATTATAAAAAACAACATGGTAGTTATAGTTCGGATTCTATAATGTGCATGCAATAATACACCTAACAAGCCAATTAAGTGCGGGACTGCTAAAGCTTGGCTCAGTTTCGCTCCGCTTCACAGTTTAGCCAAGCATTATCAGCCCCTTATTGGGGCGTTAAATGCCCCAAGGAATCAGAGTGTTTGCCAAGAGATTCTTAGATGAAAATTATGATTGCGCTGAGTACTTATCAAGGTACGAGGGTGGCCATTATGATGAGCAGTCTTTCTTGCAGTTAGTGCTTCCGTTAACTGATGTCACTATAAGCAATGAACATCAGCACTTGGTTATTGGTCATGCCGGTGCTGATGGTATTGAGTTTTGTTACCGTATCCATAAGCCTGGGGTTTGGGCTTTCTATCCAATTGAGGGTAGGTTTCAAAAGGTTGCAACCAATATTGGCCAGCTAGTAGAGGGGTGGTCCAATGGCACCATCAAAGTATAAGCATTTAACAAGCAAAGGCAGCATCGCCCCTGTGGGGCAGGACCTCGCAGGGGCGATGCTTTGGACGTCACACCGCCTCCTTGTCCTTAGGTGCAAAGAACAGTGCGACGGGGCCATCTTCGGTGTCGTGAACACTCAGTAAGAATGAGCCGGCTTTGTCGCAAACGGGGTGCCAGTCGCTGATATCGTTATCGCCCTCGTCAAAGTAGCGCTCGATGAGGTTTTCAGGGGCATCCATTTCAAACCAAATCGCCACAAACTCGCCACCGTTTTCGGCTGCCCATGCTTCACACTCTGCGCGGGTTACGCCTTCATCCCACTCGGGCATATCTGGATGGGTCCAATAACCTTCTTCACGTTCTACTGTTGCTGCTTGTATCGGGTTCATGCTGTTTCTCCTTTTATCCTGAGTTTTGATTCTGCGTTGAGTGCGAATACTTCGGCGTCGGCTTGGCCGAAGTCGCTGCACTCGATGGCGTTAAAAGACTTACAAATGCCCCAACCGTGGTAGTTATTGGGGGTGTACTTCACTTCGATTTGCTGTTGATCGCACATCAAGGTGAAGTAGGGCTTAGATAGCGTGACCACACCCGCTTTAGTGCTGAACGTATTCATGCCGCCTCCTTGTTTTGGTTGTCGCTTGTTTGGCTGACTGGCGGATGACAGGGCAGTCGCATTGGGTGATATCGGTACGAATACACTATGGTGCGGCTAATGCCCTTGGCGAGGTTGGTTAAGCCGTTGCCCAATGCTTGCCAGTACAGACAATCTAACGCGCCGAGTGCTAGCGCGATTTTGATGCTGTCGCCCGTTGTAGCCTTGAGTAACAGGCTTAACTTATGGCTGCGGTAATGATTTAGCAGATGGCGAAACGCCGCTGATTGAGTCATTTAGGCCACCTGCTTCGGTTGCAAAGGGTCTGATTGCAAATGAGCCGATTGCAGCTTGGCCCAGTCGATGGCTTTAATGGCCTCGACCGTGGCGGCGATTTGCTCTAGCTTCTTTTGCCCGCGCATAAAGTTTGACAGTTCAATGCCGTGGCGAGCCGCCGCGCGTTCGGCGGGTAGGGCGCTGGTGTAATGCAGCGTTAATGCGGCAATCACCTCGGGCGAACTAATACGGGTAAGTGACAGCAATAACGCAACGCGCTCTTGTGATTCAAAGCCCGGGAGTAAATGGTTCATACGCTATTCCTTCCTTTTGAATCAGCAGGGCTAAGCTGCGGCTTCGCCGTTAAACACCACCAGATTGATGATGGGTTTCTTGGTTTTGGGGTTCACCTTGTCCGACAGCTTGTGATAGCGAATATGCACATCGCGGTGGGCTTCTTGGGTCATGGCTAACACGATATATTGCTGGCACAGCGCGGGCGTCGATAACGAATGCGACAGGCGTTGTGGCTTCATGGTTTCAAACAAGTGTTGCGCCATATCATTCAACTTAGCTTGGTACTCGTCGGGGCTCAGTTGACGGCGGTTAGGGTGCGCGCCTACTGAGGTGCTGCACTTTTTGGCCGCTTGATTTTTCGCTAAGGTCATGGACACGCCGTAAACAAAAAACATAGATACCTCCCCACTGAGCCGCTGATTACGCTAAGTTGATTTGATCTTGCTTGGCTGCGTCGCGTTGCTTGTCGAGGTATTCGGCAAGGTCGGTGACATTGACCATCCAAGGCGCTTTGTTGCTGTTACTGGTGCGAAAGGCGGCTAAGGGCAAGCGGCCGGCTTTGGCATAGTTGGCCGCGGTACGCGGTTCGAGGCCAAAATACTCTTTGCTGATTTGATCCAGTGGCACTATCACTTTGTTGAACTGGGCCATAAGCAAAAACGCGGTGTTGATGCCTTTCATGTTGGTTGCTCCGCTTGGGTGAATTGCAGCGGATGCACGTTAGTGGCCGCCTGTTCGTTACGCCACACCATCACCTTGCCGTACAAACCTTGTTGGGGCTCGGTAAAGCGCAGGCAGAAGTTGAGCCCGAGTTCACCTGTGTGGCGGATGAACTGGCGGTAAAACGCAGGGCTTGGGTGGTGATAGGCAAAATGCTTGACCAGCTCGGCGCAACGGGCTTGCACCCGTGGGCAATCCATTGGGTCGGTGTGGCCCTTGGCTAGCGCCATCAAGCAGGCAAAACGTATTGCAACCAGTAGACGAAACTCATCGCGTTGCTTAGGTGTGGTGTGAACTTTCGCTAGAATCATTTCCCTGTCCTCGATAGTGGGTACAGGTCTAAAGATAAGTTAACTTATCTTTATCGTCAATTAAAAAGTAAACTTATTTATACTGTTTTTTGCTTTGATGGTCTTTTGAACGAGTGATAATGTAGAGTAAGCGATTGAACAAAGGAGGGTTTTATAGTGATTTTAAAAGGATTTTATAGCTATACTATTTTTTGTTTGATGGTGATATTGACGTCGATGCAAAGTACGAATGCCACAATCAATAAATGCAATATAGACGGTAAGCTAGTTCTTCAAGAATATGAAGCAAATGGTAACTTTGGGCTTGAAATTGAAATAGATGGATCAAAAAAGTCGAGAGTCTTCTAGTTGCGGAGCAGTATGTAACCCTAGTAGATGACTTTGTGAGGTTCAAGTTCTTTATGAAGAGGGCTTCACAGCGTGGAACGAAAGTTAGCTAATAATAAATGCGATAATTTTCGTATGAGTAAGAGTTTGTTTTTACAATCTGATATACTGTTTTTACATACAGTACGCTAGAGGCGAATATGAGAAAAAATAGACTACAGCTAGGGGCGAGGCTATCGCTTTTTATTGTATCCTACCTACCACTATTTTTTATCATGTGCATTGTACAGGTTTTTAATTATTCTAACTATCTGAATTGGGGTGGTTTTTCGCTTAAGTCTTTAGCTATTTTCTGTAAATACTTTGGCGCAGTATCTGTACTTTTTTGTCTATCAGTTATGGGTGTAATTGGATTCTTTATATTTTTAAGTAATGTAAAGCGTAGATGTAGTACCAGTGGCAGAACGGTAAAGGTAATAGATATTGAAAATAAAAATAGTGAATCCATTAGCTACCTTTTCACTTACATCATTCCATTTGTGTTTCAAGACTTGTCAGTGATAACTAATGTGATTTCAATCACTACTTTATTGATCGTAACGTGCTTGATCTATATTAATTCAAGTATGATACTGATAAATCCAACAATAAGTATAAAATACACATTATATCAAGTTACTTATCTTGACATTGAAAGTAGCAAGAAACGAAGTGGGATGTTCTTAACATCATCAAGATATTTAGATGAAGATGACATACTCGACATTGAAGATGTTGGTCCGAAACTATTTTATGCCCAAACTATAAAGGAAAGTTAATGCTAAAATTAGAAGAGCTTTTAGAGTATGCAGAAGATTTAAAAGAAGATAAAAAATCGAAAGTATCACTTTATTTTGTGACACGTCACTTAAAAGCAGGGATGCGCCAAAGCGCAACGCTCACAGATAAATATGATTTTGATTTGGTAAAAGCGCCAATATCACCTGATATAGCTGAATTTTTCAGAGCTACACTATCTAATCAAATTTTGTCCCATGCCTCAAAAGATGACATTGAGATGAAAAAGTATACTGTTATCGATGACGATATTGATAACAAAATTTACACTTATGCGATGAATAATGCCATATCATTTGCTAGTGTTATAAATATAAACATGATATCAAGTAAAATACCTGAGCTTACGGATTTATCTGATATAAAAAATGACTTATGGGCCTATTGCATAAAAGTGCAGCAAGGACAGGATTTTACATATTCATTTAGAAAAATTGGAAAAGGTAAAGTCACTACAAATGAACCACAAGGCATGATTCAAAAAATATCAGCGATGTTCGACAAAACTGGTGGTGAATTAAAGCAGTTTGATGGAAAAATTGTAAGTTTTGATGACAAAATTGACTGTATATATATTCAAAGCGAATTTTATGTTTTCCATAAAAAGAGCTTTGAGTCAATAGTAGGGCTTGAAGCTGAATTTACCGAGGCTGCACAAAAAACGCTAAATATAATTAAGGACTTTGGCTTAGTTGAAGGGCTTGAAATTGTTGAGCAGGCAATGTTGCATAAACCATCGCTAAGAAAAACTCTTGCACATATAGCTGAAAAAGGTAATCACACTACGCTTGATCATAATGAAGTCCAATCAATGAATGAGGTACTTAAAAGATTCCAAGGTAAAGAATTCAAGACCAATGATGAAGGGAAAATCGTTATTGAAACTGAGTTGGATGGTAAACATTTCTTAAAGCTACTTAATGATTATTATAAACAAGGTATGACAACAAAAAAATACTATGCGACTGACAGTGGTAGTGTTGTTAATCCAGCTACCTAGAGTTAGCGTTATGATTAATCCAAAGAAATGCGGCAAGTAAGATTACTTGGCTTGCTGCTAGCTTTGAAATATTAATTATTTCTTTACCAGAAGATGAAAGTTTTCTAATTTTATTTAGCAGAGTTATAGCCATGAATATTATTAAGATTTAAGTTAATTAGGGTTGCATTTTTCAATATGTTCCCAAATTTTTTCACAGTACTTTATTAGCTCTGGAGTGAGTTTCCATTCGGTAGCAGGATCTTCCATAATAGAAATAGCAGTATGACAAAATTTTACTTTATCTTTTATTGTTCCGCCATTATCTTTGAAGAAAAGGCGTTCACTCGGATTTTTACTTACATATCTTTCTAAAATAGAACCTATTCCTTCTGAAACATGTAATACGTTTTGTGTTAGATCGAATATTTCGAATTCAGCATCCCCTTTTTTGATAAAGGAGCTCCAACGTTTATTTGCTGCTTTTTCTACAATTATTGCAGGAATATGATTCTCTATTTCTTTAAAATCCAAGAGTAAAAAGTTTTCTTGCAAGTTTTTTTCTAGAACAGCTACGAGGTCTGCTTTCCGCTCTATATCTCTATCAGCAATTAATAAGATGTTAGATGTAAGTGATTTGGCTTTAGTCTGATGGTTTTCAGTTTGATTGCTATTGTTAAAGTCCCAATGAGTAATATTACTACCTTGATATTCTGTGAAGATATAATGTAGGTTTTCTTTATAGTTTTTAAGTTTTAATTTTTTTACTGACTCATCTAAATCGATTAGATATTTATTCATGAATGTTGATAAATATAATTTGTCAGTAATGCCTTCAACCCATATTGAACAGTTTGCGAGTAAAACTGAAGATGCTCTTACGCCTAAATCTGCTAGCATTGCAGATTTATCTGACAGACTATCGATATAGCTAACTTCATTTTCATTATCAATCGTTTGGTAAACACGATGCAAGCTAATGCAGTCAAGTTCTTGTGATATATCCATAAAATGATTGGAGTGAGTAGTAATGAAATACATGTGTTTTGGGTGTTGAGTAAATGCATTGATGAGTGCTCGTTGCATTCCTGCATGTAAATGTTGTTCTGCCTCTTCAATGAAAAATGCTGTTGGCTTTTCGGCCATAAATAGCTTAAATGTAAGAATAATAATTGACTGCAAACCATCGCCCAAGTCTGCAATCCTACGTTCTTCTTTATCACCCTCTTTCAAATAAACCATATCTTCATTAAGACGAGGAATAAGAGTTATTTGATTATGGCTGAAGAAGTTTGCGGATAGATAATCTTCAAATTTTCGTATTCTTTGTCTTTCTAGGTGTGTTCCTAATAATGCTGCTTTAATTTCAGTATAAATAGTATAGCCAGTAAATATGTTTTTAGGTCCGAAATAGTTACCTGGTAACTTTGAAAAATAATCTTTCTGAGTTCTTTCAAGATAAAGATCAATATCTTGACTCAAAGGGCGTAGACCTCTAAGTAGTGGTATGTAAATTTTGTCGAATTCATCAAAGTTAATGCTTTCAAAGAATTTAAGGTTTTCAATTTTTAGATATTTATCTAAAAACTGTTCAGTAAAAGTGTCTAAATCATCATTGTCAAATGGTTTTTTATTATTATGGGAGTTTTTTGCTATTGCAGTTATTATTGTTTGCTTTAAGTTTTTTATCGTTAAATCTTTATTTAATAATTTTTTGAAATTATTTATATCTACTGAGTAAATACCTCTTAAATTGAGTTCGTCTTCATTAGATTTATCTTCGATATTTGTAATTATTTCATGTGGATTTTGTCCAACGATAGCAATATCGAATTTTGTGCTACTCAAAGTGGAACGTAATAGTCTGCTTTTACCAGAGTTATTTTGTCCAATAAAAAAGTTAATCTTTTTTAGATTGGTTAGATGCCAGTATTTATCATTTGATTTGAACTTATCGCTATCGAATTTTTCGAAACGTAAACCGCAAATATAATCTGAGTAGTACAGATCATCAGACATAGAGAACTCTTTATTAAATTAGAACTGAATACCAAAATACTTTGCCGATCACTTTGACCTGTTTTAATTGGTTAGCATTGAGGCGTTCGTCGGGGTATTCGTCGAGGTTGTAGCTGCGTAGACGCAGGCCACCACCGGGGAGTTTGTAGAGCATTTTGACGCGCATCATGCCATCGTGATTAATAGCGTACATTTTACCATCAACGATTTCGGTGGCTGAGGTATCAACGCCCACCGTTGAGCCGTGGGGTAATACGGGCTCCATGCTGTTGCCATTCACTTTGACACAGGCCGCATGATCCGTGTTCACACCTTGGCGCTTAAGGCTGCTTTTGGCAAAGCGTAGCTTAGGACCTTTATACTCAACACCTTCTGCAATGCCTTCGCCCGCTGAGAGTTCGATATCCACGTAAAAGGGGATTTCAACCTCATCATCACCCAGTGGACTATCGTTGTCCCATAGATCAAAACCGCCAGCCCATTCAGCATTCGACTCAGGCTTCGAAGCGACCTGTCCATTTAGAAGCCAGCTGAGATCACATTTTAATGATTTCGCCAGAGCAAATAAATTTGCGCCTTTTGGGGCTGTCTCATCTTTTTCCCACTGTGTTACCGCAACAGCAGAAACCCCAACTAAAGCACCAAGTGCTTTTTGGGTGATACCTAATTCTTTACGCTTTTCGCGTATGCGCTGACCGAGTGTTTTCATGTAAGTGATCTTATCTTTTGTTGACATAAGTTTCCTTTCTTTCTATTGTGTAAGAAAACTTATTTGTTCAGTGTGGAGATCTACCATGACAAAAGATGATGCCGTCAAATTTTATGGTTCTCAAACCAAGCTAGCTCAGGTTTTGAACATCAAACCTTCTGCAATTAGCCAGTGGGGTGAAGACGTTCCCGAACTGCGCGCTTATCAAATTGAGCGCCTAACTGATGGCGCACTCAAAGTTAACCCCGTCGTTGTTTTAGATAATCCTGAGTCGGCGAGTGTGGCTTAGGTTCACTGTAGGTTGAAGGAGGACAGTACACATGAAAACCCATTCACGTAAAAAAGATAGTCGTTTGAATTTGTTGATGAAAACGATTCATCGGGTGTTGGAGTTACCTAAGATGACGCGCTTTGCGCTGGCGATAGATTTTGTTGCGGCGGTTGAGCGCCTTGGGCTGAGTGAGGTATTAGCGGCGGAGGGCATTAGCTTTGCCAGCACTCAAGACGTGCACAACGATGCGCGGATTAATGCCCAAAAGCTGTTCCGTTGGCTGGGCCAGTACGAGGGCCAGCATCCACAGGTTGATCGCTTGTTTCATGTTGAGCAAGCACTGGTGGCGGCACTGCCCGAACATTTGCGGGTGCAGTATCTCAACGATGTATTTGGTTGCACTGGGGTGACTGTGATTGCAGACCGCATGAATGATGGACATGTGTTGCATGTGGCCGATATGGCGGCATCGCTCACCAAAGAGAACGCCGAGGCGCAAGTGGCGGTGATCCATTTGGGCGATGAGCCCAAGCGCGAGCAGTTAGTGGCGGCGCACCGTGAGTTAAAAGAGTCGGCGGCGACCACGCAAGCGAGCATGGCGGCGTTAGAGCTGGCGTATCCGTATTTAGCGAGTCATGGCGGTAAGGCGGGTTGTTGATGACGGTACACGAACACGCATCGATTACTTATCGAGAATAAGAAAGCCCGCAAAAGTTTGGCGACAGGCGCGGGCTTAATACCTAAGAGAGGCGATTACATGTTACGTATACATGATGATTTCGTCAATTTTGTGCTGGCTGTCGCGCAGTTAGGCGGTGGCTTATGAGCATGGAATTGATGGTAAAAGCGATGAAGGCCAAGGTGGGCAATCCACTGCGTAAGCTAGTGTTGATTAAGCTGGCCGACAACGCGAACGATAATGGTGAATGTTGGCCGAGCCATCAGCATATTGCTGACCAGTGCGAGATTGGTCATAGCACTGTGAGAAAGCATATTGCGGCCTTGGTTGATATGGGTTTTGTGTCGATTAAAAATCGTAAGGGACCTAAGGGAAATTTAACCAATATTTACACGATTTCAATCTGCTACGAGGTAGCACCCCCTGTGCTAGCAGATAGCACCGAAGGGGTGCCACCAGATAGCATAGGTATGCCACCAGATAGCACACCCCCTGTGCCACCAGATAGCACCGGAATCTATCACTCTTTTGAACCTATCAAGGAATCTTTAAAAGATAGTTGTCCAGCAACGAGTGCGAAGTCGGTTTTCAATGCGTTTTTTAAAGCGTATCCCGCCCATCGCAAAGGCGGATCGGATTCGGCTGCGTGGAAAGCGTGGAAGGGTGAAAAGTTGACCGATGCCGATTGTGTGCTGGCGGTGACTTGGTTGAAGGATGCTGCGGCGCTGGATGCCAGTTGGGGCTTTAGCGCTAACGGCCAGTTTGTGCTCGGCATTACCAAGTTTATCCGCGAACGCCATTGGCTAACACCGTTGCCAAGACCGATAGCAACGGCGGTTGGGCAAGTGGATTGGCGCCATGCGGTGTATGACCCTGAGGATCCCTTGATATGACTGCCAAGCAAAATACGAGCATGAAATCACTGCAGACCTTGATACGCCAGCCGCTGGTTGGGCAGGGCGCGCGGGTGGCACAACCTGAGCCCACGGCGATGGATATGGCGATTGTGGACAGCGTGTTTAGCAAGTTGCGGGTGTTGTTTCCGGTGAGTGCGCCGCGGCCTGAGGACGAAGCGACCCACAAAGGTGAGTGGCTTAAAACCTTGGCGGCGCAGGGGATTACCAGCCGCGAGCAAGTGCAAGCGGGGTTGAATCGCGCTAGACGCGAGCAGGGCGATAGGCAGTTTTGGCCGACACCACGCCAGTTTGCTTTGTGGTGCCAACCCACGGCCTGTGATTTGGGGCTGCCTAAGTTAGAGGCGGCATTCAAGGAGGCAACCCGCCATTACCATCACCCTGATAAGCATACGTGGAGCCACGATGTGGTGCGCTTAGCGGTGCGCGAGACGGGCAGTTGGATGTTTGCGACTGGGCTTGAAAAGGACGTGTTAATGACCTTTGAGCGCAATTACAAAGTGTTATGCAGGCGCTTTAGCCGTGGCGAGTTGACCGATGTTGAGTTGCCAAAGGCATTACCTGAAACGGTGACGCGGCCCACTGAGGCGGCCAAGGCGAAATCGATTATTGCCAATTTACGGGCAAACCTAGGGCTTAAGGGGGCAAACGATGGCTGCTAGCGGGGTTGAGGTGGGTAAGTTGAACGATGCTGCGCTGCGCCGTTGGTTACGTGGCGGTTTGACGCGGGATTTTAGGGACCCGCAGTTTCCTGAGCTGCGTTTACGGGCGACGGCGGATAGGACGAAGGCGAGTGTGCATTTGGTGATTAATGAGGGCGATAAGACGGTTTGGAAGAAGCAAGGCGTGTGGCCGAGCATGTGCATTAAGACGTTTTTAGCGGATTTACCTGTGATGCTGGCTAAGCGCAGTGCGGGCGCGGATGTGTTGCGCGGTGAGTTTGCGACTGTGACTGATTTGCTGTTGTGGTATGGGGATTATTTGGATGGTAATACGACGTTAAGCCCGAGCTGGCGCGATAACTGTAGGTCGATTATGCGTAAGCAGTTGTTGCCTAAGTTGGGTGATGTGGCTTTGGCTGAGTTGTCGTTTTTGGTGGTGGATAGTGCGTTGGTGAAGCTGATGCTGAATGAGGGTTATGCGCCGCATTATATTCGTTTGAGTGTGAATGTGCTTAAGCGGGCGTTGAGTTTGGCGGCGGATTTTAGGTTGTTATTGCTTAATCCTCTGATGGGGTATCGAGTGACGATGAGTTTAACCTTATCACCTAAGCCTGATACGCGGTTGATGGAGTCGGACTTAGGGCCGTTGTTTGTGGCGTTGCGGGATGCATTTATGCCGGTGGCGATGTTGTTTATGTTGATGCTGATGTTCGGCACGCGCATTGGTGAAACCCGTTTGGCACGATGGGAGCATTTTGCGGGTGAGTTTTGGTTTATTCCTGCGGCGAACGCGAAGAACCGCCAAGAGCACCGGCTACCGTTAACGCCTACGGCTAAGGCGTTGATCCAGCATTATTTGCAGTGGCAGCTTAAAAATGTGGGTAAGCGGGCGTTTTTGTTTGCGGGTGATGTTGGCGCTATTAGCCAGCGCACTGCGCATTATTGGAGTGAGACGATTCGGTTTAAAGAGTTTACTTCGCATGATTTGCGTAAGCTTTGCCGGACGATTATTCAAGACATGGGCGTGGATACTATGGTGGGTGAGCGGTTGCTTAATCATGCCTTGCCTGTGCTTTTGCGTACCTATGTTCATTCGACGTTGGATAAGGGTATGTTGAGTGCGCTTGATGCGTATCACGCGCATTTAATTTCGCTCGGTTTTAGTGAGGTTGCGCCCGAGATAATCCCTAGATCGTCTGCGAATGTTGGGAGTGCTCAAACCCTTGGTGTGAGTGGGTGGCTGTGATGATCGTTGCATCAGCCTTACAAGAGTATGCAATGGCACTAAATAAGGTGGTTTTATGAGCAATCGGTCAGCAATCATTCTAAAAACTGGGCGCGGTATCAGGGGCTTTAGTCAGCATGAAGTGGCTGAGATTTACGGAGTTGATCGCCGTACTTATCAGCGATGGGAGAGCGGCAAAAGCAATGTTCCTTCTAACCATTTTCTTGCCATCTTGGATGATGTTTTTCATTTATCGATTGAGCAGATCACGGAGGTGGCTAATGCGAGTATGTGATGCGCAAGAGCAGGTTATTAACATGAAAGCCCTTCGTGCAGGGCTCAATGCCTGGGGGCGTTATTGGGCGTTCCAAGAACTCGGTAAAGGTTTCACTAATCGCAGTGCTTGCGATAAGTTAGGTGAGGTGCAAGTTTATGGATGTGCGTTGGTTAGGGAGTTGAGCGTTCCTAAGCAGGTGGTCCAGTTCGATAGGATGATTGAGCGGTTATCGCCAAACTGTATTCGGGCGATTCGCACCTGTTACGTGTGCAAAGGCCAGTGGGCATTGATGGGGTTCGACAGTAAGAAGTCGTATGTGTATTGGTTGAGAAGAGCAGAGATTCAATTAGCAAAGTGAGGTGGGTGATGGAGCAATTCTTTTTGTTTGGTGATTTAGAAACGGGTGGACTTAACGGCCGCTTAGACAATGGGATGCTGGGTATGGAGTATTACCCTATCTTTGAGCTGGCTTTTATCGTGACTGATAGTGAGTTAAACCAAGTGGGTGAAGCGCTGCACATTGTTGTGCATCAAGACGATGAACACATTGCAAGGTCACATGAGTGGGCGATAGATGTGCATACCAAGAGTGGGTTGTTAGATGCTGTTCGTGCCTCATCAGTATCGTTAGCACAGGCTGAGCAGATGGTTATCGAACACCTGAAAGCACTGGGAATACCTAAGCATGACCGTAAAGCTAAGACTGGTGTGGTGTTTGCTGGTAACTCAATCATGCTTGATCGTTCGTTTATCATGTGCCAAATGCCTGAGCTTCATGAGTACATGCATTACAGGCAGCTAGACATATCAGCACTAGGGCTCGCAGCTAGAGCTTGGGCGCCTGAGGTTGAGCGTAATGCGATTAAGGCTAAGCAGTATCAGCATGAAGCCTTAGCTGATATTCGGGAGTCGATAGCGGAACTCAAGTACTATCGCGACGAGTTGTTTGGTTGTGAAATATCATCTTTGTCAATAGGTTAGGCGCGGTCTTTTCAAATGAGAATGGCTATCATCAGAGCTAGATGCGACCTATTATCATCACGGGTCCTTCCGGCTCGATTCACTGCGGGGGCGGTGACGCGCAATGCTTCACTACATATGAGAATTTTGGGGTGGTTGGTTGTTGTTTTATGAGCCCCCTAAAACACCCTTCCAACACCCGCTTAGAAATCCCTACTAACCAATTGATATTTTTCTTAAAATTGTTTGTAATGCATGTGCTGTTATTAGTAGATCGACAGGGATCTAATATACCAACTTTTGATCCTATAAGTGCGTAGAACAAACATACGGAGGTTTTGAATGCCAAATGCTGCGATACCAGATGCCACAACTTGGCCAAGTATAACTTTGATGATCGCAATTCTTGGCGCACTTATCGGTATTATTAAATTGATTTTTGACTTTCATTTTGAGAAGAACAAGTTTAACCATAAAAATCTCGAAATCGTTCAGTCTACTTTGAGTGCCAATCTTCATAAACCAAGTCTGAAGCAAAGATTCCTCACTGAGCATGTTTTTAGCTTGATGTATCGATGTAAGCTCACTTACGACGAGATCAACGTTTTGCTAAGGTATTCAAATCCGAGCCGTGCATTCGAACTTTTTGTGAAGGGAAAGGCTTATTTAAAACTATCTAATAATCTGAATTCGATAACTCTTAATGGATGTTATTGGTCAATACCCATTTGGAAGCGGAAGGTGTATGCAAGAGATTTATTGCTTCTCTCGTGTTATGTGATTTTTGGCATTATAGGGACATATGCCATAGCTCCTTTCGTTTATGTTTATGATGACGGAAGCTGGTTTACTGTGCCTAAGCTCTTTGAGTCGTATGGTTTGATTGGAATCATGTGGGCATCATTGAGTATTTTGGGTTCGTTCATTTTCTGGATATTTGCATTCAAGTCAATAACTTCAATTGGCAATATGAGCGCAGCTTTTAGATTGGTCGAAATTGAGCGTAAATCACTTAAGTGATAAGTAAAACAATAAATCCTCTGTGATTAAGTTTTCACGTATCACATATTTACAAATTCCGAAACGGCACTTTTGTCGCTTTATGCGGCACATTTGCCGCTTTCAAGGCCCTTAAAATCGAGTACATTTGTATACGCTTGCTAAGGTTACATTTATTCAGTCGCACGTTATTTCTCTGCCAAGGGCTCCTTTTAGGGGCCCTTTTTATTTGTCGCCATTTCTTGTTCGCAAACATCCAAATAGCTGTTCGTTAGCTAACCCCCGCTGAACAAAAGCGGCCGCTGCAATGGTGGTCGTGGTGGGTATGTGTTGCCGAGGTTTTATCAATACCTCCTCGGACGTTGAAAGACACTAAAAACATCAGCTGTTAGAGGCGGCTACCTCACCGTTGACCTAACCGTTGGCCGCGCTAAGGCTAACCTCATTTTAAAGGAGACTGACCTATGTCATTAAAGCAAAAGCTCATGGCACTGGGGCTTTCTTCTGCTGTCGCACTGGCGGGGGCTAATTTGATTGCCCCCGCTGAAGCGCCGAACGGCGAGCCCATTTTGCACACCTATCTGGATCCGGTGGATATTCTCACCGCTTGCTTTGGGCACACTGGTCCTGAGCTTGAGCTCAACCAGTTTTTTAGCGAGCAGCAATGCATTGAAATGTACGCCAAGGATTTAGGCAAAGCTGATCGCCAGTTGCGGCGGCTAACGTATCCGGTGCAACTTACCGAAGGCGAGCACGCCGCTTACCTAAGTCTGATTTACAACTTTGGTGCGGGTAACTTTCAAACCTCCACCTTGCGCAAGCTGTTACTGCGCGGTGAACGGGTGCCCGCTTGTCACCAGCTCACCGATGCATGCGGTAAACACGGCTGTAATGGTTTTGTCTATGCCGCTGACATCAAGTTGCCTGGCTTAGTCGAACGCCGCAAAGAAGAACGTAAAATCTGCTTAAAGGATTTATATGTGGAACAAAATCATTAATGCCACTGGCTCGCTGCACCTGTATTTAATCGCAGCGCTCATCATAGTGATAACGCTACTTGGCCTTAGCCTTACCGCCGTTAAAGCTGATCTCGCGTTAAAAAACTCGCAGATTGAAACGGCCGCCGTTAACCAGCGAATGCTGCAAGATGATCTCATTGTCGTTACCGATGAGCTGCAAGCGCAGGCTAAAGAACGTGACAGGCTCGCTAAGGATTACGCCTTTGCCTTAGCGCTCAATGAAAAAGCCGATAAAGCCAAGGCCGAGATTGATCGCCAGCTTGCTGATCAGCGAGAAGCCATTAAAAAACTAAGGACCTCAGCCAATGAACAAACCCGAAGTTGGGCTAATACTGCTGTGCCTGATGATGTTAAGCGGCTGCTCAAGCACGCCGCCTATTGCGCGCACCGTAGTCACCAAGCAGACCCAATATGTACTACCGCCGCAATCATTAATGAGCCAGTGCCTGCCAGCCGAATGTAGTTCAGATGCTAATGCCGATCTGCCCGATTGCATCATTCAACTCTTAGCCGTGATCACCAAATGCGATACCGATTTGCATAACATCGAAACATGGCGAACGGAAAAACAGCATGAACAATCCATACATTAATGATGTTGCCACCCAAAAAGGGCTCACGTTCAGCGCGTATATATCGTCACTAATGAGCACATTGGGAGGTGCTTTTACTATGAATGATGTGGCGATCCTCGTTGGCGTATTACTCGCCTTCCTCACGTATTTGGGGAACATGGCTTATCAAGAATCCCGTCGTCGCCGCGAGTGTCGCCAAGAACTAAAAGACGAAAAGCGCAAACAAGAACTTCACGCCGCCGACATGCAACTGAAAGCCGCCCTGCTAAAACAAGTGGAGCATCCTAATGGCCCGCATTCAACCATCACCACCCGAGCCTGTTCTACTGAGTAAAACCGACCTATGCAAAAGCCTTGAGATCAGCACTCAAGCGTTTGACAAGTGGGACGTGCCAGTGCACAGCAAGCACGGTCGCGTGTGTTTATACAAGATGGCCGATGTGGTGGGTAACAGAGTTGCCAACGAGCGCAAAAAAACCATCACTAAGCCCGATGAAGATGATCCAGATGCGCCAAATATCGACTTCGAACGCTGGCGCTTAACCCGAGCGCAAGCCGACGGCCAAGAGCTTAAAAACGAAAAAGACCGTAAAGAAGTGGTCGAAGTGCTCTTTGCCACCTTTGTGCTAAATCGCATTGCCGCGCAAATTGCCCCAGTGCTTGATCAAATACATATACGGGTAAAACGCAAATTTCCCGACATTCCAGAACGCACAATCGACGCTATCAAAGCGGAGGTGATTAAAAGCCAAAACACCGCCGCCGATCTTGCGGAGGGCATTGAGGGTTTATTAGATGAGTATATCGGCAGCGCAGATTAAAAATCTGAAAGCCGCCGTTTCTGCTGGGCTGCGTTCGTTCTATCGCCCACCCATGCTCACCTGCTCACAATACGCCGACGAGCACTTTTACATGTCGTCAGAGTCCTCTTACACCGAGGGCAAGTGGGAAAGTTTACCGTTTCAAATTGGCATTCTTAATGCCATGGGTAACGACCAAATCAGCACGCTTAACTTAATGAAGTCAGCGCGTGTCGGTTACACCAAAATGCTGATGGCTAACGCTGCTTACAAGATTGAGCACAAAAAGCGCAACGTGTTGATCTATCAACCTCGTGATGGTCAAGCCAAAACCTTCATGAAAAAGCACGTTGAAACGGCGATTCGCGATATCCCTGTTTGGCGATTGCTTGCACCTTGGATGGGCCGTAAGCATAAAGACAGCACGCTAGAAGATAAGATTTTCACCAACGGTAAAACGTTGATGGTGCGCGGTGGTACCGCTGCAGCTAACTATCGCGAAATCTCCACTGATGACGTGATCTACGATGAGCTAGCGGGTTTTGATGAATCCATCGAGCACGAAGGTAACGCCACATCGCTTGGTGATACTCGTATCGAACTGTCGATGTTCCCTAAGTCGATCCGCGGTTCAACGCCTAAAGTGCTCGGTACCTGCCAGATTGAAAAAGCCTGCAGCGAATCACCGCACTATTTTAGGTTCAACTTGCCTTGCCCACACTGCGACGAACTGCAGGATTTAAAGTGGGGCGGCCCCGAAGAACCCTTTGGGATTAAGTGGCATAAAAATGCCAAGGGTGAGCACGACCCAAGCACAGCCTATTATCTGTGTGAGCACTGTGGTTGCTGCATCGAAAACAATCAGCTCGACGATATGGAGCTGCACCCAAGCGCAGTTTGGATATGCGAAAACACCGGCATCCACACTAAAGACTTTTTAGACTTTTATGATGCCGACGGAAACGACATCACCACGCCGCCCAATATCTCGATTCATATCTGGTCGGCCTATAACTCGCTCAACAGCTGGGCGAAACTGGTTACTGAGTTCTTTAAAGCCAAAGGCGATAAAGAAAAGCTGCAGACTTTCGTCAACACTAAGCTAGGCCAGCCATGGGATAACGACAACGGCGAGCGCTTAGAGTGGGAAGAATTAGCGAAGCGCCGCGAAATGTACCCGAGTGGCAAAGTGCCTAATTGGGTAGTGTATTTAACCGCAGGTATCGACACCCAAGACGACCGTTACGAAGGCCGCATTTGGGGCTGGGGCGCAGGTAAAGAGGCGGCATTAATTGACCGCTTTATTTTACACGGCGACCCAGCAAGCCAAGTATTAAAAGACAAAGTGGCCGAGCGTATCGCCAAAAGTTATGCACGTGCCGATGGCGTTGTGCTGAATATCGGCGTCGCGGGTTGGGACTCAGGTGGTCACTACACCGATGACGTTTATGCCATGAGTAAAAAGCTTGGGCTAATGCGGGTGATCCCGCTTAAAGGCGCCAACGTTTACGGCAAGCCGATCGCCAATTTCCCCCGTAAGCGAACCGCCAAAGGCGTTTACTTAACGGAGGTCGGTACCGACAACGCCAAAGAGTTGTTGATGTCGATGTTGCGAATTGCCCCTGATGTTGATGTGCGCAAACCTGGTGCGATTCACTTCCCGCTAAACGAAGCGGTATGTGATGACGTTGAGCTGCAGCAGCTCACCAGTGAACGCAAGGTTCAGGTGCGCGACAAAGGGCGCGTTATCTATAAATGGTCTGCAGGCAAGCGCCGCAACGAGGCACTAGATTGTTTCGTTTACGCCCTAGCTGCGCTGTATATCGCGATAGAGAAATTCGGCATCAACCTCGACAAGCTTTCAAAAGTTACCCCGATCGCCATATCAAGCGACCAACCCAAAGAACCTAAACCCAAAGCCGCAAAACAGGCCAATGCGAATGCTGCTTACCTAAACGGTGGCGGTGGTGGCAGTTCTGGCGGTTGGCTGTAGTTAATGCCAATAAAGCCAAGGATAACAGCATGACCAAAACCCAATGCCAACAGATGATCGATGCGTACTTTCAGGCTGAGCTTGATGTGTTGGCAGGCAAGCAAACCACGATCAACGGCAAGACGATGACCACAGAGGACCTAGGCGAAATCCGCAAAGGTCGGCTTGAGTGGGAGCGCCGTTTAAATGCCTTTAGCCGTCCACAGGGCGGCGTTAAGTTAGCGAGTTTTAACTAATGAAAAAAGTCATTGATAAACGGAATCCACCACCGCCGCCAGTTCCTCCGCCATGTAGGATTATCGATTATAGCGAAAGTTGGTATGAGGCTTTAAGGATGGGCGCTTTTTTCTTCTGTGGTGGAATTGCTATTCCGCTTCAACTTTATCAGTGGTCGATTATTCAAAAGTTGTTCTTCAATTAATTCACTAGGGGCTTAAATGAGCATTATCAATGATGCGCTGGCGATATTTGCCCCGCGTTTAGCATTACAGCGTGAAGCGGCCGCGATGAGCTACCGCAACCTGAAAGGGTATGAAGCCGCCAGCCCAAGCCGCACGCATCGCGCTAAAAAGGAAAGTCGCGGGGCAAACCAAGCGGTATTTGCTGCGGGTAAAAGCCTGCGTGAGCAAGCGCGCTGGTTAGATGAAAATCATGATCTCAGTATTGGCATTCTCGACCGCATGGAAGAACGGGTGATCGGTGCCCAAGGGATTGTGGTCGAACCGCAGCCGCGCAGTATTAGCGGTGAAATCCTTGATGACTTAGCTAACGATATTCAACGCCGTTTCGGTGCATGGTCGCTTAAGTGTGACGTTACTGGCCGCTTTAGCCGCCCTGAGCTTGAGCGCTTAGTGTTACGTAGCGCCCTGCGTGATGGTGATGTGTTCGGCCAGCATGTGATGGGTAAAGTGCCTAAGTTCGGCCACCCAAACGAGCAAGGCACTCAATACAGTATTGAAGCCTTAGAAGCCGACTTTATCCCCTACGAGTTAAACGAACCAGCAAAGCGGGTTCGGCAAGGGCTTGAGGTGAACGGCTGGGGCCAAGTAGTTAACTATCACGTATTGCTTGATCACCCAGCGGATCAAGTTGGCTTTCGCTACAAAACTAAAGCGGTACCTGCATCGAGCATGATGCACTTGGGCTTGTTCAAACGTTTGCACCAGCTGCGCGGCGTGTCGCTATTCCACGGCATTTTAACCCGCCTTGGAGACATTAAAGACTATGAAGAATCCGAGCGAGTAGCCGCAAGGATTGCCGCTGCGCTGGCGTTTTACATCAAGCGCGGCGATGCGACTATGTTTCAAGCCGACCAAAGCGGTGAATCGTCAAGTCGTGAAATTCCTATTGCACCTGGCATGACCTTCGACGATTTAAAGCCCGGTGAAGATGTCGGGATGATTGAATCCAATCGGCCTAATGTGCACTTAGTTGAGTTTCGCAACGGTCAAATGAAAGCCGTGGCAGCGGGGAGCCGTGGCAGTTACTCGAGCATTGCCCGCGACTACAAAGGCAGTTATTCAAGCCAGCGCCAAGAGCTAGTTGAGCAAGACGAATCGAACCGCATTATGCAGCAATGGTTTTGTGCTGGCTGGTCGCGCCCAGTGTTCCGCAACTTCTTAAAAATGGAAATGCTCAACAAGCAGGACCCATTAGTGTTGCCGCCTGATCTCGACATCCGCACCTTGTTTGATGCCGTGTACTACGGCCCCACCATGCCATGGATTGACCCACGCAAAGAGGCCGAAGGCTGGGAAATGATGATAGCCGGCAACGCTGCTACCGAGGCCGAGTGGGCGCGAGCCCGTGGCCGTAATCCTGCGGAAGTGAAACGCCAGCGTAAACGCGAGGTGGAATACAACCGCGAAAACCAAATGGTCACGGCCAATGACCCAGACCCGACACTTGGAGAACAAACCAGTGAAAAAATCCAGAATGGCAGCAACGCTCGCCGTAATGCTGACAAGCGCAGCAGTGATCGCGCCACAAGGCAACAGTCAGACAGAGAGTAATGAAAAGCGCGGCTTTTATAGCATGAAAGCTGCCGCTGGCGGTGTAGCTGAATTGATTATGTATGGCGATGTTGGTTGGGATTTCTCAGCTAAACAGATCGCTACCGATTTACGTGCAATGGGCAAAATCACCCATCTAAAAGCTTACATCCAATCGGGTGGTGGTGATGTTATGGATGGGATGGCTATCTATAACATCCTCGCCCGCTGGCCTTGCCAAAAGTCGATTTGTATTGAGTCGGTTGCAGCTTCAATGGCCAGCGTGATCTGCATGGCGTTTGACACTGTGATCATGCCATCAAATGCCTTTTTGATGATCCACAGCAATTGGGGCGGCGCAGTGGGCACTGCAGAAGATTTACGCGAGTACGCCGATTTGCTCGATAAGTGGCGCTCAAGTATGGGTAAGGCTTATCAAGACAAGGCAGCGGGAAAGCTTAGTGACGAACAGCTTGCACAGTTTTTTAAAGAAGACACTTGGTTGACCGCCCAAGAAGCGGTTGGCCTTGGGTTGGCTGACGAAGTAATTGAACCGATGCAAATGGCTGCATCAATTGATTTTAAACGATTGAAGGACTTTAATAATATGCCTAAAGCTATGCAAATCCTGTTAAATCAACAGGGAAATGTCGGTGCGACTCAAACTGCAGCCACCACAACTCAAACGACTACAGCGCCAGCCGCTGCAGTTACCACAACCACCCACGTTGCTGCTCAACCTGATGCAGCAACCATTCAAGCGGCTGCGATTGCGTTTAATACTCAGCGTATGACCGGCATTAATGCTGCGTTCGCTGCGTTCCCGCAATTGGCTGATCTGAAGAATGAGTGTTTAGCGGATGCCAACATCAATGCTGAAATTGCCAAAGACCGCATTTTGGCAAAGTTGGGCGAAAACACCACACCAGCGGCGACCATGCCAAACCGTACTATTATCCACTCGGGTAACGGTAATATCGTTGGTGACTCGATTCGCGCTCACTTAATGGCACGCGCTGGTTATGAGAAAGCCGAAGCGTCAAACGGCTATACCAGCTATAACTTGAAAGAGTTAGCTCGAGCTTCACTGGGTGATCGCGGTATCGGCATGGCTGGGCTTAATCAAATGCAAATGGTCGCATTAGCGTTTACTCATAGCTCAAGTGATTTTGGCAATATCTTGTTAGATGTGGCTAATAAGTCAGTGTTAAAAGGTTGGACTGCCGCGCAAGAAAGTTTTGAGCGCTTTACCCGTAAAGGCCAGCTTAGTGACTTTAAAGTCTCTAAACGTGTTGGTTTGGAAGAGTTTGGCAGCTTACGAAAAGTCCGTGAAGGTGCTGAATATAAATACATTACCCTTGGTGATACAGGTGCAGATATTGCACTAGCGACCTACGGTGAAATTTTCTCTATCACCCGCCAATGTATCATTAATGATGATATGACGGTGTTGACTACCATCCCTGAAAAAATGGGCGCTGCAGCTAAAGCAACTATTGGCGATTTAGTGTTTGCTATCTTAACAGGCAACCCGCTGATGGCTGACGGGAAAAACCTGTTCCATGCAGAGCATAAAAACTTAGGTTCAGGCGTACCCAGTGCGGAAAGCTTAGCTGTATTGGCTGAGTTGATGGAAAGCCAAACCACGGGCGGTAAAACGCCAAGGGCACTAAACATCATGCCTGAGTTTGTTTTATGTCCACCTAATCTTAAACGTACGCTGACTCAGATCATTAAATCTAGCTCAGTAAAAGGTGCTGATATCAACGCAGGTATTGCTAATCCAATGCAAGATTTTGCGGAAGTGATTTCAGAATCTCGTCTGAAATTAGTTAGCGATAAGGCTTACTACTTAGCTGCTGGACAAGGTAATGACACTATCGAAGTGGCTTACCTCGATGGTATTGATACCCCGTACATCGAGCAGCAACAAGGCTTTACCGTTGACGGCGTAGCCACCAAAGTGCGTATCGATGCGGGTGTGGCTCCACTTGATTACCGTGGATTGGTGAAATCAACAGGCGTGTAATTGTCGCAAGTTAACTGGTATCTCCACTGTTAAAAATGGCTATCAATCGATAGCCATTTTTCTAAGTCTTGATTTAAAGATAGGAACACTCTCATGAAAAATTATGTGCAAGATGGCAAGACCATCACGTTCACCCCAACAGTTGTTGTGACTAGCGGCGCGGCATTACTAATCGGCGCTTTGCTGGCCGTTGCTTTAAGCAATATCCCTGCTAACACACCTGGCGAGTTTGTTGCCGAAGGCGTTTTTGAATTACCCAAAGCTAATACAGCAGATATCGGCCAAGGCGATGATGTGTATTGGGATGATACCGCTAAGGTGATCACTGCCACCGCGACTGATAATACGCGAGTCGGTAAAGCGTGGCTGGGTGCAGGCAATCCATCAACCACCGTATGGGTGAAGATCAATGCCTAACGTTGGCAAACACTTTGCCGAACGCGTGCGGGGTAAAATGGTGCGGCTGTTTCAGCGTTTGGCTGATCCGTGCCTTTTTACCCCAAGCGATGGCTCTGCGCCATTTACTCGCCTGGTGAATTTAGACGATAACGGTGCAGAAATTGCGGCCTCGTCTAATGAATATATTCCCGAGCTAATCAGTCGTGCCGAGTTTTTACAATCCGAAGGGGCGGTAAATTCTGGTGATGAGTTTACGATAGGTGAGGGCATTAGCGCCCAGCAAGGACGCCTCACCCAACGGGTAAGCATGGATTCAGTCAGCGTAACCTTTATCTATATTCCGCTTGAGGCCTAGCCAATGGCACGCATAAAGATTGAAGGCATGGAGGCGGTAACAAAGGAACTTAACCGCATTCGTGATGCACAAGCGCCAGCGATTAATCGGGCAATTGAGGACGCCGTAAAGTTTGGTGAAAAGGCGGCTGTAGATGCCATATTTGCTCGTTATGGTTTCCGTTCCCGCAGTTACATTGAACAGCATTTGTCTGTCAGTTTTGACCCACGCAGTTTAAAAGGTTTTATCACCGCTCGTTATCGTGCCAGCACTTTAACCCGTTTTGCCAGAGCGTTAACCCGCACCGGAAAGAACGGCGGCTCTCGTCCTGACGGTCACATGATCAGTGCGCTGCGCAATCAACCTACATGGTTTAAAGGCACCTTTACCCTGATTGGCCGCAATGGCAATCAAATCATGTTCCAACGTCAGAAAGGCGATAACAGTTGGCGCAAGCTTAAAGGACAAAAAGCGATGTACGGCCCTTCAGTGGCAGGCAGTTTTAGCAAGATCCGCGACGATATTGAGCCGCCGATTATTGCTCATCTGCGAAATAAATATGGCCAGTACGCTAATCGTTAATGCCTAAAGGATAAATACCGAAAGGACAGTCCCATGATCCAAGCAATTTTAGACCGCCTAGCGCTGGTTGACGGCGCCACTGTACGTGAAGGTTTTTATGTGCAATCGGTCGCATCTGAAAAGAAGTTTATCTTTTTGCAGCCGTATACCGATGGATTTGATAGCAAAAATGGCATCGATAAATACAAAGATGATCTAGTGCTGCAAGTGGTAGCGGGTATCAATCTAACCAAGTCAACCAATCCGACAGCCGATCTCATTAACTTGGTTCGCGCCATTCGCAGTGCGTTCTATAAAGATGAACGTAATAGCGAGAAACCAAGTTGGTTGCCATTGGTGATCAGCTTTAAAGAGTCTGAGCCCTGCAAGTACATCATGCCCGAAGCCCATGAAAAACATGGCCTAGCGGTTATCACCCTATCCCTTGTTAATACCGTTAAATTTGGAGACTCACTATGAGTGAAACAGTAACCGAAAGTTACATCGGCTCAGGCATCGTGTATGTTGCTGGCCGCGATGTTGGCAACGCCTCAGGCGTTAAAATTGCCATTGAACAAGATACAAAATCCCAACCAAACTATCGTGGCGGTGGCGGTAATGCTGCTGAAATTACCAAGGTAAAATCGGTAAAACTATCTTTCACCATGAACGATTTTAGCAACGCCAACATGGCTATGGCTCTGCGTGGCAAGGTGGAAGTGCTTACTGCTGGTGCGCTTTCTACACCTGAAACCATCAACGCAGTGTTGGACGGCTTAGCCGATACCGCCTTTATGATTGATACCACTGTTGACCCCGTTGTAACTAATACAACTGCCGCAACAACGTATGTCAAAGATACTGACTACGTTGTGAGTGCAGGCGGTATCCGTGCGCTATCGAGCGGTGATATCACTGATGGTGAAGTGCTTAAAGTGACTTACACCAAAAAAGCCGGTAACGCGATGCAAGCATTAACCGAATCCGGTGCAGTGGTGCCTGTGGTGATTGATGGCGTAAACGATGCCACAGGTAAACCTTGGGTGCTTAAGTTCTTCAAGTGGAGCCCAAGCCCTACCGCAGGCATGGACCTCATCGGCGAAGACTTCGGATCCTTCGATATTGAAGGCGGAGTATTAGCCGATACGTCAATCGTTGCCACGGGTAAGTCTAAGTTCTTCGTTCGTAGCGCTGCATAAGTCGAAAGATTTTCCCCTATAGCCCACAGCATGTGATCCATGTGTTGTGGGCTTTTTATTTTGGTTTGTTAATTCCTATCAATCGGTGATGCCATGAGTTTTAAAGATCAAGTAATCAACCTGATCATCCAAGGCCGCGACTTGTTCTCAAGTGAGGCGGCTAAATCAGAAAAGGCATTGCAAGAGTTAGCAAACCAAAGTGAAGTCTTAAACGAACGCCTAGATGATTTAAAGCAGCAACAGGCTGCGATTAAGGCGATTGATGATCTCACCGCCGCCATCACTAAAGGCGAAAAGGGTTTTATCGATGGCTCGCGCGCGCTCGAACAATTCAGCAAAGAGCAAAAGCAAGCCGCGCAGAATTTAAAGCAGCTCGAGCAGGCACAAAAAGAGGCGGCAACCTCAACCAGTAAGCTTGAAACTGAATACAGCCAAACCGTTGCTGAGCTAAGCAAATATGATGAACAGCTTGCTGCTGCCCGTGCTGAGGTTGAGCGCTTAACCGCGACGCAAGATAAAGGCGCTCAGGCCAGTAAAGATCAAGCGCAAGCCCTTGCTGCTGCGAATGCTGATTTACAACAACTCGAAACGGCGCAAAAAAATACCGCTACCAGTGCTAACCAACTGGCGACCGAGCTTGAGCAAGAACGCATTGAGCTTAAGCAATTAAGTGGCGAAGTTGATCAGGCTGGCCAGAAAAAGGCCGAGTATGCACTTAAGGTTAAAAGCGCGCGCACTGAGTTAAATCAACTCGGCTCTAGCCTTGGCCGCAATAAGGCTGAGTTAGACAAACAGCAAACCGTGCTGAATAAAGCCGGTATTGATATGAACAAGCTGGCTGATGCCAGCAAAGACTTAAAGACCCAGCAAGCCGCCGCTGAAATCGCGCTAAAGGGCGTAAACACTCGGCTTGAGCGCCACAATAAATTGCTCGATGAAAGCAAAAAATCATCGAGTGATTTTGGCGGTAGCATTAAAGCCGCCACTGGTTCATTGCTTGCCATGGCTGGTGCCTATGTTGGCGTAGATCGCCTATGGGAAAGCCTAAAGTCAATCCTTACCGCAGGCGATAAAGCGGCGTCTTTTAGTGCGCAAATGACTTCCATGATGGGCAGTATTGCGGGTGGCGAGCAAGCAACTTCGTGGATCAAGGATTTTGCTAACCGCACAGGTACCCAGCTCGATAGTGCTAAGCAAGCTTTCGCATCGTTAAAAACCTTCGGTATCGACCCCATGAATGGGGCCTTGCAATCGATGGTTGATTACAACGCTAAGCTAGGCGGTAGCCAAGAAAAGCTAGAAGGTATCATCCTCGCCACAGGCCAAGCGTGGGCAAAGCAAAAGCTGCAAGGTGAAGAAATCCTGCAGCTGGTAGAGCGCGGCGTTCCTGTGTGGGATTTGCTGGAAAAAGTTACAGGTAAAAATACCGTCCAACTGGGCAAGCTGAGTGAAGCGGGCAAGCTTGGCCGTGATGTGATGCAACAACTGTTTGACGAAATGGGCAAGCAAGCCAATGGTCAAGCGGCATTAAGTCTTGATCGGTTAAGTGGTCAGTTAAATCTTCTCTCGAATAAGTGGGAGTCATTCAAGCAGATCATTGCTGATTCTGGCGCCTATCAAGTGGCGATTGATTTACTCAAAGACATTAACACGAGTTTTGATCAGTTAAATCAAAGCGGAAAGATTAAGGCCGCAGCACAAGATATCAGCGACTTTTTTAAAACCATCTTGCGCGATGGTGGCGAAAGCCTCAAGGCGACGATGGAAAACATCACAGCCTTTACCACTGGGCTTAATGTCGTTGTGGGTTCCATAAGGTTAGTGTTCAATGTTTTCACCTCTGTGGTGGCTACATTTGGTGCTGCAATAAGTGGTGTGTTCGCTCTCATTCTGCAAGGCTGGGCGACGGTCATTAGCACGTTTGGTGGTGATGAGTTAGCGCAAACATTTCAAACCCAAGCGAACGCGCTTAAGGCTGTCTCTAAGGCTTATCTTGATCAAGTCGAGCAAGATTCCCGTGATGCAACCGCTGCACTTAAACAAATGGGTGTGGATATCCGTTTAGACTCGGATAGCACTACTCAGACCCAAGTTAATAATGCCGAGAAGGTAAAAGCGGCGGTTAAAAGCCAGCTTGAGCAACAGATAGAAGCGAGTCAACAAGCGGTGGCAGCGGCCGAAAAAGCCAATGAAGCCGCAACTAAAGAAGTGGATGCATGGAAGGCTCGCGAACAGGCGGCTAAAGAGCATTACACCGCATTAAAAAACTCAGGTACAGCAACCCTTGCTGAACTTGAGGCCGCGCAGATCCAACTTGAAAACGCCACATTGCGCCTCGGTGATGTGCAGTTATCGCAGCTTGATAAACAAAATCAACTTGCGGCCTCAAATGCTGCCCTCTCAACGGCGACAGTTAATCTTCGCAACGAGCAAAATCAGCTAGCGCAAGATCAACTCACTAAAGTGCGTGATGCCTTTATTGCGGGTGAAGCATCGGTTGAGGACTATAAAACAGCCCAAGACAACGCCAAGAAAGCGGCCGCTGAGTTGGCAAAGGCACAAACTCAGTTATCTACTGAAATTAAAAAAACCTCTACAGCTGCCAACGATTACGAATTGGCAATGGCAAAGGCTGGCATCACCACAATTAAAGTTTTGCGTGACCAAGCTGCCGAGGCTAAAAAGACATTTGATCAAGTTAAACAAGGCGCTAAGGATGGCACTGCGTCAACCAATGAGCTAAACCAAGCGTTTTTAAAATATGCTGAAACCGCGCTTAAGGCTGAACAAGCCTCATTGAAAGTAGGTCAAGCCAGTGATGGGCAGGTTGAGGCTAGCCTAAGGCAGCAAGCTGCGACTATGGGGCTTGCTGGCGATATCGATAAACTGATTGCGCAATATTCTCGTTTAAAAGATGCACAATCTGGCTTAGGTGATAACACTCAGCAAACGGCTGATAATGTACAAAAAGGTTCTACAGAAATCGGTACCACCATATCTAATACTATGGATACCGTTGTTAAGTCAGCAGAGCAAGCAGGAGTGGGCTTACAGTCTATTGCTCAATACTTTGCCGATATTGGTACCGCCGTTTATGACAACGTTAAAGCCTTAAGTGATGGCGCTGCGCGTTACTTCAACACCATTGTTTATGGTGTGCAGAACGTGAAAAAGGAGTTTGGTGATCTTGGCCAAGTCGAAAACGAAATAGAACGTTTAACGGGTGTTATCTATGAGCTTGATAACACGTTAGCTAAAACGGTTGATTTTGTCGGGCTTCGCACCTGGGCACTTGAAACAGAGAAAGCCGGCAAAGTTGCCGAACGCGCTTATTACCGCCAAAAGCTTGAACTGCTTAATCTAGTGGATGCACTCGATAATACTGATAAAGCAAATCTCAGTATCATCAACAGCGCAACACGGGCAACTAAAGCGCTTGATCTGGTGAATGATCAAGATATGTCTTTGCTCACTTCCGCACTGGACAGCGCCAAACAGCGCATGGACTCTCTGCGCGATAGTGCCGAGTCTACGCTTAAGTCGCTACAGGATGAGCTTGATGGCTACCTTGGCCGCCAAGATGAAATTGAAAAACGCCGCTATCAGGAACAAGTTGCCGACCTAAAGCAGCAACTTGTTGCTGCTGAACGTACAGGTGACCAGCAGCTTATTGCCGATTTGCGCGAGGCAGAACGAACGCTAAAGCAAGTCTATGAGTTCCGCACCGCTGAAATTAAAACCCAGCAAGAAGCCGATAAGCAAAGCGCTGCCGAGGCGAAGAAGCAAGCCGACGCTAGTGCTGCAACGGCTAAGACTGCGGCTCAAACTCAAGCAACCGCTACCGTTAACACGCAAGTCAACACTCAAACCAGCACGCAATCTGTGGCTAACACTTCAGATATGCAAGTGCTGCAACTGCAGGTTGGCAATAGCACCTTTAACACTCAAATGAAGCGCAGCCTCGTTACCGAACTGATGAACGAGATCAAACGTCTGCAATCTGTTGGCGGTTAGCCAATCCTGTTATTCGCCCCATTTAATCAAAGGTCCTTATGACAACCATCGATGAGAACGATATCGCGGTGGATTTGCTGTGGCTAAACCGCGACAACACGCCCCGCGTTGCGGCCAACATGAAGCGCGCCTTAAACGGTGCGCCATTGGTGCAGCAAACCATTATCCCAGCCGGTATTGCCATGGAGTTAGGCACCAAATCGGGATGGATGCTGCGCACTGAGTTTGAACAACTAAAAGCCCATGCCGCTATCACGTTAACAGCCTTCACGTTGGCCTATGAAGGCACCAGTTACAACGTGCTTTGGGATAACACTGCAGGCTCACCAATAACGGGTGAGGATTTATTTGACGAAGTTGGCGGGTTTGAAAAGCTCACTAACGTGGTTCTTAAGTTTCTGACCTTATAGGCTATCTATGGCAATCTCTCGCGCTGATTTAAAAGTATTCAAACCCGAGCAATTGGGCTCAAGCGATGATGCGGGTGGACAACGTACCAAGCTGGCGGTGGAGTCTGGCAAGCTTAACGAACTGTTTCGCGCTATTTCTGACATAGATCACGCGCAATCAGCGGTTGATATTGTGAAGTGTTACCCTGCACTCGATACCCCTGACACATCAATTTTGCTCGATGGTCATGTGTTCATGAGCCAAAAGCCAACCGATAATCTAGTCAGTTTATTGATCGCCGAGGCCGCTACGCTTGATGATGCTGACCGCATGACAGATATGGTGGAGATTCTGGAATCATCCGTTCGTGCTGGCCAGTTGATCCGCAATCGCTTAATTGGCTTTTTGGAAGGGCAAGACTCTTTTCCTAAGTCGTATCTGCAATCTAGTTATCTATTTAATGGCACTGAGTATTGGTCGAACGTTACATTACTGCAGGGACAAACCGTTGTTATTTCTGTTGAGTATCCTGGCGCCGAAAGTGCACTTTACCCACGGTTTGAGCATTTCTGCCAAATTCAAGAAACGGTTACTGGTGGTCCCACAGGCATAGTGAAGTTTAAACCTGCCATTCCGTTTATCACACCTAACTACGATATAACAATCAACGGTGAGTCGGGCTGCACTAAGTTACGCTACACCAGTGATAATGACGGGATTAAATATCATGGTGTAACCAAACTCACTGCCGCCTCAGCAACGAATACTTTAGCTGTTGAATCAACTCAAACGGAATTGCTACCAAAAGTAAAAACGGTTAATCCACTGACAGGTAAAAGTATTGTCGAGGGCGGCAGTAGCGATGTGCCCAGTACCGTTATCAAAAATAACGTTTCTCAGCCTTATATTTATGGTCAGTACACTTTCATTTTTGATGTGCCAGATATTTTAGATAATGACTTTGTTAATGAGGTTCTGGGTTTTAAGCCGCGCATGACGGCCTCAAATTTTTCCTATTGGAATTTAAGCGTCACAGGCACAACTATCACAGCCAATACCACTTCTAGCTTACCAGGTGTCGATACGCTGACAATTGAATACGTCTCCGCTGCAAAATATGGATTATATAGCAGTGCCAACACATTCCCTGATTTTAAAAAGATATCACTCGGTACCACTAAAATGGTGCTGACATTCTTAAATACTGCCCATGGCAGTGTCAGCATGACAGAAACGTCTAGCGGCAACTTTGTCAGTGGTGGTGTGCGTTTGGCACAGCTTGACTACCATGCTGGCGCAGTCACTAAGTTCCTTGATGCTCGTGGTGACTTCACTGTGCATTATGACTGTTTGATTGAGGAATCGACTTCCTCAGCCAATACCGTCAGCTTTGCGTTAGCCACCGACAGCCCAATTTATGACACCTTTTATGTCACCATTAGCAACGCTGCAGGTGACACCCTTTTATCGGGCTCAAGTGACAACGCAGGTGTGATCACCGGCTTAGGTATTAGTGGGAATATCACGGATTCAAATGTGCAGTTAACCTTTGCGCAAGCCGTGGACTTAACCACGCTGCGTTATGACATTAGTGAGACTGTCACACTATCACCGCCACCCGAACTATACGGCCTTAATCCATTACGGATTAAGAACGGCGGTGTGGTGAATGCGTTTACTGCGTGGAACACCGTATCTGTGCAGCATACTGAATTACAAGTAGTGAGCAGCCCAGCGCCAGCCCAAACCTACAACGCTCGCGCTAATGCGCGCTTTGTCGATATTACCGATGCTGAGGGTAAATCACTTTGGACGCTGACTAATACCCATTACACATGGGTTAAAGCAACAGGTGTAGTCACTATCAATAGCGATTTTACGGGCTTTACTGCGCCATTCATTCTCACCGATACCATTGGCGAAATTGCGCTAGTGACAGACGTACAAGCACAGGCGCTAATACTGGCATCGCCATTAAGCCAAACTTATCCAATCGGTGCCAATGTATCGAGTGTGCAAAATTTGGGTGACTTACAGGCCCGTATCGGCACGGTACGGGATATGAGTGCATGGGCTAACAATTGGGACCTCGATGGGGCCACAGCAACTGGCAACATGAATACCGTTGATTTCCCCATTGAGGTCCGTAACGACACTGCAGTAAATGAGGACTGGGTGTTGATCTTCACCTCAGCAACTGCATTCCGTTGCGTTGGTCGTCGCCTTGGTCAAATTGCCACGGGCGATACTCTTAATGACTTTGCCCCAGTAAACCCGCTAACCCTGCAGCCGTACTTTATTATTCGTTCTGGTGCATTTGGTGGTGGCTGGCAAGCGGGCGAGGCCATTCGTTTTATGAGTTACGCCGCGAGTAAACCCGTCATGTTATTACGCACAGTGCAAAGCGGTCACAGTCAAATCACCACCGACCGCGCCGTGCTCGCGTTCCGTGGCAATGAATCTTAATAGGGGTATGCAATGGGATTACCAGTAACTGTTTATCGTTGGGATGATGCGGGTGCACCTGTCATATCTTCCAGCGGTAAACCATCTGAAATGATTAATGTTCTAAAAAAATGTTTAGTAGATGGTTATGGTACAAAATCACCCCTAGGGTGGAGTGTTGCTTTCGAAGATGCGGCGTCCTTCAAAATAGCGTTTAGAAATTCCACGGCACAAGGTAGTGGTGGTTATTTTTCAATTCGGTCTGTTACTGGTGCTGATACGGCGAACGGTGTAATGCGAATGCAGTCTGCACAAGCTATGACTGATATCGACACATTTGTAAAATCTATATATTTTGCATCTACAAAACTAGATACTGTTAACACAAAGTGGATTGTCATAGGTACTAGCCGTGGTTTTTATGTGGTTTTTGGTAGAAATAACATATCTACGTATTTACTTGGCACCAATGTAGAGCCGATGTTTTTTGTTGGTGACATAGACACACTGATAACAAATGATGTAGATGCGTTTAAATTAATAATGTCTCCTTATGCATCTGGGGACGTTACTGCGACTGGTTATAACTACAGTATGACGTACATGTTTGGCAGTGCAGTTTCAACTTGTGCACTTTTTTATAACACAGATGGTAGCGCTGGTTCACAACTATATCGCTGGCGTATGCCTTATGACGTCATTAACACCGTTAGTGCATTAACATCCCCCACCACTAAATTTTTAAGCCAAGTAATTATAGAAAGTAACAATCCAATATCACTTGATTCCGCAGGTACAATACAACATTGCAGTTTGAAAATGCCTAGTGTAAGGGGTGTTATGCCGGGAATGCTAATGGCAAACGCTAACGCAGATTCATCCCTGAGTTGGCCTAATTTTGAGTTGTTAAACGGTGTTTCACACTTGAAAATGCGGTGTGTGAACAATAATCAAATGTGCATAAATGCGGTTTCTTGGTATGAGTAAAATCAATAATGCAGTGTTTGCTAGAGGTATCCACTACGTTGGTTTATTGGTTGTCGATCTCGATGCCGATGCTGAACTAATGTTTGTCACAGATCGTACAAATTGTGAATCATTGCTGGTCTGTCAACGTTCACCAACGGGCATAGTTAAAAAAATATTACCAATAGGGTTTACTCTAGTAAATAGGTTAATTGTGACGATTGTCGATAAAGATATGGTGTACGGTGCCAAATGTGTCGATGGTGTTATGCTAGAACAGGCTGATGCTAACACTGTGGATATGAGCCAATGACAGCAATCGTGGTAAGGTTTGACACACCTTTTTCGAATGCAGTTAGCCCAATAACAATCAGGTTTATTGACACACCCATTGTTGTTGATAATTCATTTGGTATCGAGTGTGGATTCAGTTGGTTTACGCTCGATGCAGTCGAACAAGCGTTAATATTGGCTGAGTTCTCAAGTGATATTGAATCTAAAATTGAATCGCAGTGGGATAATTACAACGCCGACGAGATTACATTTGATGCAGTATGGTTATCTAACATTGCAAACGATTCAGTTTTATCAATCAATTGGTTATTCAATCTAGATACCCAAACAAACACTAGCGTTAATTGGTCGCTGCCAATTGATCACCAAATTACATTAAGCGTTAACTGGGTTGTGCCTGATGAGCATCAAATACAATCCTTAATAAACTGGCTGGATATTGCCGCGCACCAGTTACACACTGCAGTCGCATGGATAGATGGTCAGTACCAAGAAAGCGCGTTGATGATTCAGTACCGTGGCACTGTGGTCGATGATGAAAAGTCGATTAAATGGGGCTTCCACGAACCGCGATGGGTTTGCTCTACCAAGTACCGCCCACCCGTTGGTAAGCTCACACTTCGATTCAATGAACCATTATCTACACAACCAATCCCGATTGTTTTACGGTTCACAGCATCACCGAATTATTGTTACTGGGACGATGGCGGCGGCCTCATTGATGCCAATCCACCATTACCGAATATCGATTTTAAAATTCCGATTGAACCACAAATCCGCAGGTACTACTTAATGCAGCCAACGATCACATGCGTGCGAGTATCAGACAGTTTACCGATTGTGATCGTAAGTTGTAGCATTAGCCAAAGCCGTGGACAGTGGGCGAGGTCGGTTAGCCTTGAGTTCTCAAGCCGTATCGATGCGCAGCGCGCCCACAATGAGCTATTGCTGATCACCATCAACGGTTATGAGTTTTATGCCATTGCCGAGCAGCCAAGCTCCAGCAAAGCCTTTGGTGTTGAAACCCACAGCAGCACAGGCCGATCACGCGCCGCTGAGTTGTCATCGCCTTATCGTTTGCCAATCAGCTACACCAACACTGTCTTGCGTAGCCTTGGCGGAATTATCGGTGATCTGTTGCAAAACACAGGCTGGACTGCAGAGCTAAGCGGAATATCAGATTTTAGCGTCCCTGCAGGCGCGTTCAGCGTGGGTAACAAGTCCCCGATCGACGCAATTAACGAAGCCGCCAGCCAATTGGGCTGCATGATCTTAGCGGATGATGCCACCCGTAAATTGACTATCATTCCACGCTGGCCAACCGTGCCGTGGGAAATGGCAACAGCGGTACCGGACCTAACAGTGCATGATGCCGTGATCACCAATTACAGCGAATCAGTCTCCCGCAATCCGTTGTGTGATGTAGTGTGGTTGCGGGGTGAACAACAAGGGATTAGCGCTAAGGTGAAACGCACCGGCAGCGCGGGCAATATTCCTGCTGCTGACATTAGCGCTCAGTTGATCGTAGATAACCAAGCGGCTCGCATCGCTGGCACCAATGCGCTGGCAGATACAGGCGACAAGCTCAACGTCACGCTATCCTTGCCCGTCATGGTTGATTTACCACCCGCAACGCCTGGCATGTTGATTGGTATTCGTGAAGGTGCCGAAGTCTTTAAAGGAACGTGTGACAGTTGGAGCATCCGCGCCAGCGTCAGTGATCGCGGTGATATCGATATCGAACAATCCATTACAGTGATCCGCTCAATCGCGTAACCCTGCTAACAGCCAGCGAGGCACCATGCTTAAACAACTTCAAACAGCGTTAGTATTGCCACGGATGATCATGACAGTTTCCGCCGTAAACGCCGATGGCACTGTCACCGCCAGCAGTGCCAGCGGCCACACTATCCGCGCCATTGGCTCAGGAACGATTGGTGATCACATCTACGTACAAGACGGCAGGGTGCTAGGCACAGCACCCGACTTGCCATTTGTTGAGATAGAGGTTTAGACTATCTAAAAATTTAATTTTAATGGACTAAAAATTGACCTTGCTTAGTAATATTTCAGACCTATCAATCTCAACAATATCCTTTCTAAATACCCCAGAAATGATACCTGTAGTATCAGGCGCATTAATTGGTGCAATTTCTGCTGGCGCTGTTACCTTGCTTATCAATTACATATCATCATGGTTTAGTAAAAGAGAGAAAGATAGCATGGTTAGAAGTGTTATTCGTTCATCCTTGGAAAGCAATAAACTCATGTGTGAGAGTAACGTGGGTATATTAAACAATGAAATTGAAGGAATGAAAGAAAGAGGGACTTTTACTAAAAACCCTTTATTTAGATTTAAAGATTCTGCTGCTGATTTAATTTTTTCCAACAGTAAATTTACTAATTTTGAAGTTGAATATTTATGGGGAAATCTGTCAGGTATTGATGCAATAAATAATCAGCTAATAACGCTTATCGAGTCTCGCCAAACATTGCAAATAAAAATCAGGGGAGAATCAGATACATCTATTGAGTGGGAGTTGTCAGGTCTGTTAGTAGAATTTGATTCACACATGAAAGAACGTTATCAAGAAGCATTAAAAAATATCAATGCGGCATTATGCATACTAGATATGTCTTTTTTCGAAAGAACTGTCTTAATGTTTACATATAAAAATGTAAATGACGCTATTAAATAAATGAATGGATGCTCAAAATTAGCATCCAATCATGACTTTATTTATTAACTAACATCCTTATCATGCAACCGCTTCGGGAATAGCTCTGTATACACTTGCCACAGAGTATTTATATTCCTATGGCCTGTCACCTGCGCCACTTCATCAATGCTATAACCCTTCTCAAATAGCCGGCTAGCACCTTCACGCCTTAGATCGTGATAGCGTAAATCTTCAATGCCCAATTCGTTACGCACCCGCTGAAATCCTGCAGTAACGCTGCGCTCGTTGTAGGGGAAAACCCGCGCATCATTCCTCGGCTGCTTTTGCAGTATCTCCCACGCCCCACCTAGCATAGGCACCAACATGTGATTCCCCGCTTTTTTGCGCGGGTCCTTACGGTCACGAACGATCACGGCCTTTTGTGCCTCATCTACATCGTCCCATGTTATCCGGCACACTTCACCAATACGCATGCAACTCAGTATCGAGAAATCCAGCAAATCAATATAAGGGATGTGTGCAGCCCGTTGATCTGCTCTTGCAGCTAATCCAACTTTTAACCTCTCAATCTCATCCGTAGTCGGTCTGCGCGAACGCTTCCCCGATTTAGCGATCAAGTCTTGGCTATACAGCGCATCGTAAGCCTCAATAACCGAAATTTGTGAAACCTCATGCCCAAAGTTTGATTTAGCGATTCGTAGCAGCCATCGGATCACGCTTACATCAACTGCAATGGTAGATGGCCCTGTGCCTGCACTGCGCCGCAATTTACAGTGTTCGATGATGTGGTGCGGCTTAATATCAGTCAGATTCAATTTAGCAATATCGCAATCCGATAAAAGCCGTAAACAAAAGCGTTTCGAACGACCAATGCTGCTGTCGATGTTTTCATCTGTCAGGGCTTTGCTGATGATGCTGCCCAATGTAACAGGAGCCGTATCCTCAGTAGCAAACCCGTTTGACTCAATATCAATCACCCGATCTTTACCCCATGCCTCGGCAGCGGCATATTTGGTAAAGGTACGTTGCTCCGTGTATAATATTTTGCCGTTTTTCTTTACACGAACTAGGCAGCGATGCCGCACAGTACCGTCAGCTTTTTCACGTTTTTGAATGCTATAAGATGCCATGTTTTTTGGTTCCCCGAACCCCTCAGTCCAATCCATTGTGGATCACTATAGGTTCCCCGAGCAATGCAAAACATGCAAAAACGTACAAAAACTAGCAAAAACATTAACTTTTCGGATTGTAATGAATTTAGATAAAACCCAGCAACACCAAGGTTTAGCGCCTAAAACCCTCGATAGAACCTTTTCCATTGCGCCCATGTTGGATTGGACGGACCGTCATTATCGTTATTTTGCACGTTTGATGTCGGCTAATGCTTTGTTGTATACGGAGATGGTGACAACAGGGGCGATACTGCATGGTCGCGGTGACTACTTGGCCTATAACCAAGAAGAGCATCCTTTGGCACTACAGTTAGGTGGCTCTAATCCCTTAGATTTGGCTCGTTGCGCTAAACTCGCTGCTGAGCGAGGCTACGATGAAGTTAATCTCAATGTGGGTTGTCCTTCCGATCGAGTGCAGAATGGTCGCTTTGGCGCGTGTTTGATGGCGGAACCTGAGTTAGTGGCTGAGTGTGTTGACGCCATGAAACAAGTCGTTGATATTCCTGTGACTGTGAAAACGCGTATCGGAATTGATGAGCAAGATAGTTATGCGTTTTTAACCCAGTTTATTGATGTGGTTAGTGCAAAAGGGTGTACGGATTTTACTATCCATGCGCGTAAGGCGTGGCTTCAAGGGTTAAGCCCAAAAGAGAATCGCGAGATCCCGCCGCTCGATTATGAGCGTGTGTATCAACTTAAGCGTGATTATCCTGCTCTTAATATTGGTATTAATGGCGGTGTAACAACTCTCGAGCAAGCACAAGTTCATTTAGTACAGCTCGATGGAGTAATGATGGGGCGCGAGGCTTATCAGAATCCTTATATTCTGGCGCAGGTGGATCAAATATTGTGTGGCAGTCAAAAAGCAGTGATCAGCCGCGAGGCTGTGATTGAGGCTATGTTGCCTTATATCGAAGCACATTTGCAGTCGGGTGGGCGACTTAATCATATTACTCGCCATATGATCGGGTTATTCCAAGGTTTACCAGGTGCCCGTGCTTGGCGTCGTTATTTGAGTGAAAATGCCCATAAAAACGGCGCTGGGATAGAAGTGGTAAAACAGGCTTTTCAGAATATTCAGGCTGAAGTCGCTGAGTAATTTCTAATCAACTTAAAAGATGGTGAAATTTACTAGTTTGAGTAGTATTTTTCACCACTTGTTATTTCCTAATTCATTCCTATATCTCATCCTGTTCACTTAAAATGCTTTAAAGTGATTAGAATCATGCTGTTAAAAATATTATTATAAGTTGGCACGCAGTTTGTAATAGTCCCTTCGTCAAGTTAATTAATCGAAAGGGATGCCATCATGTTTATGTTAACCATTAAAAAATCAGTACAAATGAGTGTGTTATTAGGCGCGTTAGTCGGTAGCGTTGCAGCACACGCAGAAGCCGCACCAATATCAGATGTTGTGGGAACTATTGAGCAAACATTAACTGTGCAGACACAAGAATTGTTCGTCAGTGTAAAGCGTGAATTTGTGATGTCATTGCAAACACAACTGGCTGAAAGTATGTATGACTTCAACAGTCAACTTAGCTTAAACGCTGAAAATAAAGGTGAATCGGCAGGTGCCGATGAATATAGCGCTAAGTAAAGGATCTGCTTATGTGGTTTGTAGCACCTTTGATGACATTGCTACTGTTACCTGTAATTAGTCTTGCGTTGTTTTCAGGCATTATTTGCTGGTTTCAGTGGCATAGTGTTAATGATAAATAAGTTAGCGATCAACTGAGCCGAGGTTTTAGATGAAACGATTAAAAGTGCGTATGGAGAGTCCAGAGCGATTAGTGTGTGGTGTTGCTGCAGGCATGGCGTGGAAATTTGGTTGGTCTTGTTTTTGGACTCGTGCGGTGTGGGCTGGTGCAATTGTATTTATGCCGGGTGTGAGTTTGCTAATTTACTTTGTTTTAGCATTGTTAGTTGATCAATGGAAAAAACCAGCCTAATCATGCAGTGATGGCTGGCGTTTATGAGCTAATAAGTGGCTTGTTTTGATTTAAAATGTTGCAATTAAACCTATCAACAAGAGGGCACTTTGACCCTCATGCGACATGTATGTGCATACTGCCTTGCAGGCTACTTTTTCAAAAAAGCCTGAAATCTGCTTTTGGCTTCTTCACTTTTTAGCCTAGCGCTAAATTGTTCAAGTTCTTGGTGCATTTGGTGCTGTACACGATTTTTATGCGGACGCATTAATTGACGTGTGATTTGTAGTGCTTGTGGCGGTTGATTGGCCAATTTTTTTGCCTGAGATAATGCATAACTGAGTAAATCTTCATGGGCCACAATTTCGTTGATCATATTGAGTCTATGGGCCGTCTCGGCATTAAAACTTTCACCAAGTAGCAGTAACTCAGCCGCTTTTTGATAACCAATGAGTTCTGGTAAGAGTAGGCTAGCCCCCGCTTCCGGCACGAGAGCCAAGTTGACGAAGGGAAGTTGAAATTTCGCCGTGTTGTCAGCGTATACCAGATCGCAATGTAGCAGTACGGTTGTACCTATACCGACGGCGGCACCAGAAACAGCAGCCACCAGAGGTTTTTTGAGTTCGAGCAGACAAAATAAGAAACGTACTGCGGGATGATTTGGCCCTAAGTCACTATTTTTCAAAAAGTCAGCAACATCATTGCCTGAGGTGAAACAATTATCTTGGCCATGGAGCATAAAGGCACGAATGTCGTTGTCTGCTTCACCTTCGATCAGGTATTCTGTCAGTTGTTTATACATATTAAGATCAAGTGCATTGCGTTTATCAGGGCGATTAAAGCTAATAATACGCACGCCCTGATCATCCTGAACCTGTATATGACTCATGGGTTGTTTCCTTTACGACGACATTGGGTAGACATGGAGTTTAAGACATTGAAACCAATATTCAAACAGCTGTTTAATTGTCTAGTTTTATCTTGTGCATCATTTTCAGCGTTGGCGAACGTAGTCATGACTGAAGGTCATATACGCGCCATGCCTGAGACAGTACCAAATACTGCCGCTTACTTTACGCTTGAAAACCACACAGATAAAGCGATTCGTCTTATCGGTGTCAGTACGACTGTGGCAAAGGATGCCCAATTACACACGATTATCGAAGACCAAGGCATGGTGAAGATGCGCCATGTTGAAGGTTTTGACATCCCCTCCCATGGCACATTAACGTTAACGCCGTCAGGGGATCACGTCATGTTGCTTGGCTTAAAAGCGCCATTGGTGTTAGAGCAACAAGTTGAACTGCAATTAGAGTTTGACGGTGGCGAGAAAATGGCAATTACCCTGCCTGTTAGTAAAGCAGCAGAAAACGCCGCAGAGCAAGAGCATCATCACCATCATTAAGGAGTCGCTTGATGCAAATTACATGGAAAAAAGTTACCGGGGTCGGTTTATTTTTAGTATTAATCGGTTATGGCGTGAGTGTATGGTGGAGTATCGAACCGGATCCGATTAGCCCTCAACAATTAACAGCATCCAATAAGAATATTGTTGGGTACGCTACCACTACATCGCTAATCCTCACTGTCGAAAATTTACTCGATAAGCAAGGTGGTTGGTTATCAAACGATGTGATGCCACCTTCCATCTTCATGGATAACATGCCCGCATTTGAATATGGTGCTTTGGAGCAAGCCCGTGATTTAGCCTTGATTATGCGTAAAGAGTTTAGCCGCTCACAGTCACAATCTGCGGCGGACAAAGATTTAGGCGAAGCCCAATCTAAGCTCAATATTGACCACACTAGCTGGTTAGTACCCAGTGCCGAAAGCGAATATCGCGATGCAATCAAATTGCTGAAGCTTTATCGTGCCCGCATGATGGACCCTAATAATCAAGATGCACAGTTTTATGCCCGTGCTGACAACCTTAATGAATGGTTGAAAGAAGTGCAGAAACGTCTGGGCAGTATGTCGCAGCGTTTATCTGCCAGCGTTGGCCAAGAGCGCTTAAATACAGATCTAGCTGGTGACAATTCGGCGCGTCAATCAACCCCAAATTTGACCAGCCATCAGGTAAAAACCAGTTGGTGGAAAATTGATGATGTCTTCTATGAGAGCCGTGGTGCTTCATGGGCGTTGTTGAACTTTATGCGCGCAGTTGAAGTTGACTTTGCTGACGTATTGAAGAAGAAAAATGCTGAAGTAAGCCTAAGACAGATCATTCGTGAACTGGAAGCGACTCAGCAAACTGTCTGGAGCCCTGTTGTACTTAATGGCAGCGGTTTTGGCTTAGTCGCTAATCATTCATTGGTTATGGCTAACTATGTGTCGCGTGCGAATGCCGCGGTGATTGATTTAACGAACTTGCTATCTCAAGGTTAATTATGAAAAAAACTCTCCTCGCCAGTGCGGTATTAGGATTCTGTATGGCCTCATCTGCCCAAGCGGCAACTGTGGTTGGTTTTACGATTGGTGGTGATTACTGGCGCGCCGATACTAGCGGTACTTTTGCTGATAAAGGTCAACCACAACAAACATTTGATTACAGTTCATCTGCTCAAGGCAGTTATTGGATTGCAGTTGAGCACCCATTGCCATTTGTCCCTAACATTAAAATCCGTGAAAATAGCCTAGATCAGAAAGGCAGCATGTCTGGTGCTGATTTCAACTTCAATGGTCATGATTTTAAAGGTAATGTGACTGCTTATACTGATTTGAGTAACACAGACTTCGTGCTGTATTACGAAATATTGGACAACGACATAGTGTCATTGGACCTTGGTGCAGCATACAAGTTAATGAATGGTTCACTGCGTGTTCAAGACCCTGGCCATCCTGAAGAGAAAGATGTCGATAGCGGTATTGTGATGGGTTACGCCAGTACGCATGTAGGTATGCCTGGCTTAGGCTTGTACGGTTTTGCTGATTTGATGCAGGGCGTTAATGAGTCAAGCGTGCACGACTATGCTATTGGTTTAGGTTGGCAATTTGATGGTTTGGCCGTCGATACACGGGTACGTGTAGGCTACCGTGAATTTTTATTCGATGTGAGTAATTTCTCGGGTGTGAGTGCTGATACTAAATTTAAAGGTTATTTTGCGGGTGTTGAAATCAACTTCTAATTTTGTTGATTTTAACTTCTAAGCATAAAAAACCGCCAAATGGCGGTTTTTTTATATTTAATGACTGAGAGCGTTGTTACTGTGCAATCAAGCCATTATTGATGGCGATAACATCATCTTCATTCAATGTACCCGCAGCTTGCTTTAGTGCAACTACTGAGTTGATGTAGCTATAGCGCGCATCGGATAATTTACGTTTTGAGTCGTACAAGTCACGGGTACGGTTCAAAACATCAACGATAGTACGAGTACCCACTTCGAAACCCGCTTGAGTGGCTTTTAGGGCACTTTCTGATGAAATAACCGATTGCTCATAAGCTTTGATTGAGCTGATAGAAGCACCTACGTTGTTGTAGTTATTACGAACGTTTTTCACTACACCACGGTAAATTTGCTCAAGCTTTTCACTTGCTTCAACATACTGGAATTGTGCTTCATTAACTTGTGAGCTGACTTTAAAACCTTCGAAAATCGGAATGCTTAAGTTGACACCAACGCTGACATTATCAAAATCAGGTTCGTTGAGATTCCCCATTTTTTGCTCAAGACCTTTGTTGTAACCGGCATTTAAGCTTAAAGACGGCATGTGGCCTGCTTGATAAAGCTTAATGGTCTCTTGGGCAATATCTTTACCAATACGTTGAGTCATTAAATCAACACTATTGGTTTCAGCAATTTTTAACCATTCGCTAGATGACGTTGGCGCTGGCGTAACGGCTGAGAAACGGTTGGTATCTAACACATTAATCGTCTTGTGATCGATGCCGGTGATTTCACGTAAGGCTTCATAACTATTGGCGAGCGTGTTTTCGGCTAAAATTTCAGTGGCTGAGGCTAAGTCATATTGCGCTTGAGCTTCATGCACATCAGTAATCGCGGTTAAACCCACTGCGAAACGTTGTTTAGTTTGTTCAAGTTGACGCTCGATTGCGCGTTTTTCTGCACCTTGGAACTCGTAGTTGTCTTTCGCCGTTAATACATCGAAATAGGCTTTAGTGATACGAGTAATCAAGTTTTGTAATGCTGAAGCATAAGCGGAATCAGCTTGAGAAGCGGCTTTCTCAGCAAGACTTAAACCAACCCAAGCACTGTGATCATAGATGACTTGATTTAATTTCAGGCTACCTACTAGACCACTTGCATCATCCTTCGGATCATTCCAAGCTTTGTCATAACCGACGTTTGCACTAATGGTTGGCAACAGCGGAGCGCGGTTTTGCTCGATTTTCTCAAACAAACCATTACGCTGGGCTTGGGCTTGCAATACGAGCGGGTCGCTGGTCAGTGCTTGCTGATAAATTTGCAACAAATCATCTGCTTGCACCGCTGAAGCGGAAGCCGCAAGTGTTAATGCTGCGCATAAATTATGGATCTTAAATTTCATTTGCTGTCCTTATTAGACAAAATCCCCCCACGGAGGAATATTTTAACTTCGTTTAGACTAAGTAATGCCTTTACCAAGGCGGTTTGCGCTTCCCGACGCTTCCCGATACAGCTAAAACTTAATGACCTAGAGTCTAAGAACTCTGACACTTTCAAGTCAAATTCGAAGTGTAACAGATTTTATTTTAAAAATGTGCTCAAATTGCCTTGATTGTAGGCGCAAATTTAACTTTTAAGGATAGAGTATGAAACCCCCTGTTTTTTCGCAAACGGATATTGAGATCTTAGGAAAAAAATCCCTTTATCAAGGGTTTTTCTCAATGGATGAATACACTTTCAAGCATAAATTATTCGCTGGTGGCTGGAGTAAGCCTGTCACTCGCGAAGTGTTTGAACGGGGTCATGCTGTGGTCGTCCTTCCCTATGATGCCAAGCAAGATAAAGTCGTACTCATTGAACAGGTACGCTTTCCTGCATTAGCAACCACTAAATCTCCTTGGCTTCTTGAGTTAGTCGCGGGTATGATTGCGCCCGCAGAAACGCCTCTGGATGTTGCACACCGAGAATTAATGGAAGAAACTGGCTTAATGGCTAAGCAAATACACAGTGTAAATAGCTATTTAGCGAGTCCAGGTGGTAGTACAGAACGTTTCTATTTCTATTGGGCTGATGTCGATTCAAACAACGCCCGTGGATTGCATGGATTAGCTGAAGAGCACGAAGATATTCGATTGCATGTCATGAGCCGCGAGCAAGCTTATGAGCGAGTGGTTGCGGGTGAGATCGATAATGCGTCGACCGTTATTGGATTACAATGGTTACAATTGAACTATCAGCAACTGGTTTAAGTTGGGATGAATTTGGCTACTTCGAGTCTAAAACGGCGCTATAAACCCAACGTCAGTGATTTTTTAGCACTGTGCGGGCGTAATTATGGTTACATGTTGAAATGGTTACCGTTAGAGATAGCTATCGGTGAGTCATGGCGACTCGAAGGTGAGTTTGGTATATTAGTAGTACGAATTTTAGAAAATACCAAATATACTCAGCTAGTTGAGATATCTCGTCCCATCGAAATCAAGGAGTTTATCAATACTCCCAAGGTGTTAATGAGAATTTATCACGATGCTAAATTAGCAGAAGTGTTAACTGGCCAACAGATTTACCAATTACGCCCAGTGTATGATTATCCCAATGTACGCATGTATCAAAGTGATGAAAAGTACCAGGTGAATGCATTCCTGGGAGAGTTATTAAAGATTGGTTACCAACACAGTGTCGTGTGCCAGTCTTAGAATTGGGTATTCAATGTGCTGAAAGAGGCTGTCTCTTACTCCATAGCTGAAGGGGAAAGCGTGCGTATCGTGCAAGTCACAGATCCGCATCTTTTTGCCGATCCTGAAGCTCAGCTATTAGGAGTTAATACTAGCAAAAGTTTTGCTGCCGTATTAAATACGATTAGAGCTGTGGACTATCCTGCTCACTTGATGCTCGCCACGGGCGATTTGAGTCAAGACTATTCGGCTGAGTCCTATCAGCAATTTGTGAAAGCAGTCACCCCCGTTGGCTTACCTTGCCATTATCTTCCTGGAAATCATGACGATCCACGGATCATGTATCTGCACATGCAGGGTGAACAGATTTTTGGGCAGCAGCGTATTCTGGCGGGAAACTGGCAAATCCTCATGTTAGATTCAACCGTGCGGGGAAAGCCTGGCGGCAATATGGCCGAGACTCAGTTCGAATTAATTGATGAAGCCATTGCCGCACATCCTGAATGCCATACTTTACTGGTGATGCATCACAATCCCATCGTTGTGAATTGTACTTGGCTGGATCAGCACAGCATGGACAATGGCGCCGAGTTTATCGCGCGAGTGGCAAAGTATCCGCAGGTCAAAGGATTGCTCTGGGGACATGTGCACCAATGTATTGATACCCATCATAATGGGCCCCATGGCACGTTGCAGTTGATGGCGACACCTTCCACTTGTATTCAATTTAAGCCGTTATCGCCTTATTTTGCCTTGGATGGCGTTCAACCGGGTTATCGTTTGCTGGAGTTGAAAGCCGATGGTAGCATCAACACTAAAGTGTATCGCGTACCGGGTAACCATTTTTCCCCCGACAACAACTCTAGCGGTTATTAACGCGAATAGCCGCAGCCTGAGGAAATATGCTGCTTTATATTCACGGTTTTAATAGCTCTCCATTTTCAGATAAAGCTGTGACGACGGCTAAGTACATGGCGCAGCATCACCCTAGTGTGGCCTTCCATCAGCCCCAATTGCCTAATACGCCTAAGGCTGCGATGGTGCTCTTAACCGCTTATGTTGAGGCGGCGATTGATGCCAAAGAGCCATTAGCTTATATAGGCTCATCTTTAGGCGGGTATTTCGCCAGCTATTTAGCCGAAACCTATGGTGGCAAAGCGGTGTTAGTTAATCCTGCGGTAAAACCCTTTGAGTTGTTCGATGAGTTTATGGGGCCGCAATTCAATCCTTACACTGAACAGCATTATCTTGTCTTACCTGAGCATAAGTCTGAAGTCGCTGAATTTAATACGGCTGTGATCCGCAATCCGGATCGTTTTTTGGTATTATTGCAGACAGGTGATGATGTGCTGGATTATCGCGAAGCGGTCAATAAGTATCATCACTGTCAATTGCGAGTTGAAGCGGGTGGTGATCACAGCTTTGTTGGTTATGAGTCGCATCTGCAAACTGTAAGCCAATTTTTACACTTACCTTGACAAACTGACATGCCGAGCCGCAACATGGCCGGATATAACAACCTATAGCGTGCCCTATGACAAATCAATACACCTCTGACGCCATTGAAGTTCTCAACGGACTCGATCCTGTTAAACGCCGTCCAGGTATGTATACCGACACCTCCAGACCGAACCATTTGGGCCAAGAGGTCATAGATAACAGTGTCGATGAGGCATTGGCAGGTCACGCGACAAAAATTGAAGTTGTTCTACATACAGATAACTCCCTCGAAGTCACTGATGATGGCCGTGGTATGCCAGTGGATATCCACCCAGAAGAAGGCATTCCTGGGGTTGAGTTAATTCTGACCAAATTGCATGCTGGCGGTAAATTTTCGAATAAAAACTATCAGTTCTCCGGTGGTTTACACGGTGTTGGTATCTCGGTGGTTAACGCTTTGTCGCGCCGTGTCGAAGTCACGGTTCGCCGTGATGGCCAAGTGTATGACATCGCTTTTGAAAATGGATTTAAGGTTGAAGATTTACGCCCAACAGGGACCTGTGGTCGACGTAATACGGGGACTAGAGTGCATTTTTGGCCCGATGCGGGCTATTTTGATTCGGCTAACTTCTCAAATTCAAAACTGATTTATCTGCTGCGGGCTAAAGCGGTACTGTGTCCAGGTTTACGGATTAAATTCACCAATAAACAGACAAACGAAGTCCATGAATGGTTCTATGAAAGCGGCCTAACTGATTATTTAAAGGCGGCTATCGGTGACAATTTAAGATTGCCAGAAGAGCCGTTTGTGGGTTGCTTTAAAGGCCAACTAGAAGCCGCAGATTGGGCCATTACTTGGTTGCCTGAAGGCGGAGAATCTATTGGCGAGAGTTATGTTAACTTAATTCCGACTCCGCTCGGTGGTACCCATGTGAATGGTTTCCGCCAAGGTTTATTGGAATCGATGCGGGAATTCTGTGAGTTCAGAAATTTAATTCCCCGTGGCATTAAACTTTCACCCGAAGATATCTGGGATCGCGCCGCGTTTATATTGTCGGTGAAGATGCAAGAACCGCAATTCGCTGGTCAAACAAAAGAAAAGCTTTCTAGTCGCCAATGTGCTGCTTTTGTGTCTGGCGTTGTGCGTGACGCATTCTCACTCTGGTTGAACTCAAATACCGAGTTAGCTGAATCCTTAGCCGAAATGTGCATTAATAATGCCCAGAGTCGTTTAAAGGCTGCCAAAAAAGTGGCCCGCAAAAAGGTGACTTCGGGACCTGCACTGCCGGGTAAGCTGACAGACTGTAGTGGCCAAGATCCGATGCGCGGAGAGTTATTCCTCGTGGAAGGGGATTCTGCGGGTGGTAGTGCTAAACAGGCCCGCGATCGTGAGTTTCAAGCCATCATGCCGCTGCGTGGCAAAATCTTGAATACCTGGGAAGTCGATGCTTCACAGGTGTTAGCTTCACAGGAAGTCCATGATATTTCGGTCGCGATTGGTTGCGATCCCGATAGTAGTGATATCTCTGAATTACGTTATGGCAAGATTTGTATCCTTGCGGATGCCGACTCAGACGGACTGCACATTGCTACCTTGTTATGCGCGCTATTTTTGAAGCATTACCGTATCTTAGTTGAGCAGGGTCATGTGTATATTGCTATGCCGCCGTTGTTCCGTATTGATATCGGCAAAGAGGTTTATTACGCCTTAGATGAGGCAGAAAGAGCGGGTATTTTAGACCGTATTGCCGCTGAGAATAAAAAGGGTAAGGTACAAGTCACCCGCTTTAAGGGCTTGGGTGAGATGAATCCTTTACAACTTCGTGAAACAACGATGGATCCAAACACCCGTCGTTTAGTACAGTTGACGATAGATGACATCGAAGAAACGGATGCTTTGATGGATATGTTGCTCGCTAAGAAGCGTTCGCCGGACCGTAAAAACTGGCTTGAAGATAAGGGTGACATGGCTTTACTTTAATGTTGTGCACTATTGCCGATAACAATAAAACATAGGCATAAAGAAAATTACAATGTTGTATATTAAAACTAATAATTATAATTGCTTAAAGGTGTTTTCTGCCGGTTTTACGCTCTTAGCGAGTGTGACGTTATTGCTCTGCAATAGCGCCTTTGCGGGTTCCCAATCGATCATGATTACCGTTGCTAAGGGGTTTGGTTTATCGCTTTATGCCTCGGATATTGGCGATGCTAAGCAGATGGCGATGGGGGCTAATGGCACTTTATTTGTCGGTTCCAATAAGAGCGGCACTATCCATGCTCTCGTTGATAGTAATCAAGATGGTCGTGTCGATAAGCGCTATGTGATAGCCAAAGGGCTTGAATCACCCGATGCGATTGCATTCCACAATGGTGACTTGTTTGTCGCCACTGAAAATCAAATCGTGCGCTTTGTTGATATTGAGCAAAGATTGCGCCGCCCGAGTCGACCCAAAGAGATTTACAGTGACTTGCCTTACTCAGAGAAGAAAAGTTCTCGGGCAATTAATTTTGGCCCAGATGGCCGTTTATATGTGTCTATTGGTGCGCCCTGTAACGTCTGTGAAGCGCCAGTGCCTTACAGTAGTATCATAGCGATCAATGTCGATACAGGCGCGAGTGAGCAGATTGCGGCTGGTGTGCGTGATGCAAGTGGATTTGATTGGTCGCCAATAGACAAAAAATTATGGTTTGCCGATCAAGGCCGTGATTGGATGGGGGACAACTTGCCACCCGATGAGATTAACCGCATCGATGTGATAGGGAGTCATTATGGCTTCCCTTATTTACATGCCAGTAGTGTTGTCGAACCCGCCTATGAAAAACCGAAAAATTTAAAAATCACTCTGCCAATGTATGAATTGCCAGCCCATGTTGCACCCACGGGACTTGCATTTTATCGCGGCAGTCAATTTCCCGATATTTACCATAATCAGTTGTTTGTCGCCGAAAATGGCTCGTGGAATCGTTCGAGTAAAGTTGGCTATCAAGTGGTGATGTTGAAGATTGAAGATCAAAAAGTGGTGAGTCGTGAAACGGTTGTTAGTTTCCTTGACGGTGAATTTCCCGTTGCTCGACCCTTTGCGCTGTTATCGGCATCCGATGGTGCTATGTACATCTCTGATGATTTAAAAGGTAACGTGTATCGCTTGTTTTATAAGGGCGATAGTACTGAAGAAACACAGGAACTAGAAGAAAATGAGTGACGCTATCAAGTTAAGTCTCGATGGGGTAGAGCAAATGCCATTGCGGCGCTTTACCGAAGAGGCTTATCTGAACTATTCCATGTACGTCATTATGGACCGAGCCCTGCCACACATTGGTGATGGACTTAAACCGGTACAGCGTCGAATTATCTATGCGATGAGTGAGTTAGGTTTATCGGCTCAATCTAAGCATAAAAAGTCGGCTCGTACGGTTGGTGACGTATTAGGTAAATACCATCCTCACGGCGATAGTGCCTGTTATGAGGCTATGGTATTGATGGCGCAGCCATTTTCATATCGCTACCCGTTAGTCGATGGCCAAGGTAACTGGGGTGCCCCCGATGATCCTAAGTCATTTGCGGCTATGCGTTATACCGAAGCACGTCTCTCTAAATTCTCTGAAGTGTTACTCAGTGAACTGGGACAAGGTACGGTCGAGTGGGGTGCTAACTTCGACGGTACTTTGAAGGAACCTAAAGTACTGCCTGCACGTTTACCGCATATCTTACTCAATGGTATTACTGGTATTGCCGTAGGTATGGCGACGGATATTCCGCCGCATAACGTGAGAGAATTAGTCTCCGCCTGCGTAGCATTGCTCGATGATCCTAAGCTTGAACTCGAGCAATTGATGGCCTTTGTACCAGGTCCTGATTATCCAACTGAAGCCGAGATTATTACCCCGTCTGCCGATATTGCAAAAATTTATGAGTCGGGCCGTGGGTCATTAAGAGCACGTGCGGTTTACACTGTCGATGGCGGTGAAATCATCATCACGGCGCTGCCGCATCAAGCCAGTAGCGGTAAAATCTTAGAGCAAATCGCCGGTCAAATGCAGGCGAAGAAATTGCCTATGGTGGCCGACTTACGCGATGAGTCGGATCATGAAAACCCAGTGCGTCTTGTGGTGGTGCCTCGCTCCAATCGCGTCGATTGCGATCAACTGATGGCGCATTTGTTTGCCACCACAGATTTAGAAAAGAGCTTTAGAGTTAACTTAAATGTGCTGGGTCTCGATGGGCGTCCGCGAGTTAAAGGGTTGAAAACCTTATTAACTGAGTGGTTAGAGTTCCGCGTTGATACGGTTAAACGTCGTTTAGAATATCGTTTAGACAAGGTGGTATCGCGGTTACATATACTCGAAGCCCTAATGATCGCTTTCCTCAACATTGATGAAGTGATCGAGATTATTCGTTTTCACGATGATCCTAAAGCTGAGTTGATGGCCCGTTTTTCACTCAGTGATAAACAAGCCGAATCGATCCTCGAGTTAAAGTTACGGCATTTAGCTAAGTTAGAAGAATTTAAGATCACGGCCGAACAAAATGAGCTTGAAGCCGAACGCGAAAAACTGGAGCAGTTATTGGGCTCAGAGCGTCGCTTGAAGACGTTGATCAAGAAAGAATTAATTCAAGATGCCGAAACCTATGGCGATAATCGTCGCTCGCCAATCGTATTGCGTAATGAGTCCAAAGCATTAACTGAACAAGAGTTAACGCCGACAGAAGCCGTGACTGTTGTCTTATCTGAAAAAGGTTGGGTGCGTTGTGCTAAGGGCCACGATATCGATCCTTTGTCGCTCTCCTATAAGTCTGGCGACCAATATCTATGTAGCGCGATGGGACGTAGCAATCAGGCCGCAGTGTTTATTGATTCGTCTGGGCGGGCTTTTGCGACGGATAGCCATACTCTGCCATCGGCCCGTAGCCAAGGTGAGCCTATTACGACTCGCTTCAATATGGCTCCTGGCGAAACCATGCAGCATGTGTTGATGGGTGAAGAAGACCAATGTTACTTGTTAGCAACGGATGCGGGTTACGGTTTTATTTGTTCATACAACGATATGGTGTCGCGCAATAAGGCGGGTAAAGCCTTGCTGAGTCTACCAACAAACGCTAAATCATTAACGCCTAAGTTGATCGACCGCACTAAAGAAATGTCACTGCTAGCGATTACAAACGAAGGGCGGATGTTACTGTTTTCGCTAGAAGCGTTACCGCAATTATCCAAGGGTAAAGGTAATAAAATTATTGGCATACCAACCGAAAGGGCCAAGAATCGCGATGAACTTATGACGCATTTACAATTAGTGCCGAGTGATACGCCGGTTACCTTGTGGGCAGGTAAGCGCAAACTCACACTGAAGCCAAGCGATCTTGAGCATTATCGAGGTGAACGTGGTCGTCGTGGTGCAAAATTGCCTAGAGGATTACAACGTGTCGATAGCGTTGAATTAGGTGACGGCGGTGATGCTTTAGCGAGCATCTAATGCTTTGTAATGGTTTCAATGCTGTAAAGAATTAAATGGGTTAACTAAAACCACCTTAGTTTGGCTTAGGTGGTTTTTTATTTTTGGCGCTTTTGGATTAGATTTGAGCCATAAAAAAACCTACTGTATTACTACAATAGGTTTTTATTATCTCTTAGGTAAGAGATTAGAAGTCGTAACGTACGCCTACAGAGAATACGTTGTCATCTTGTAGATCTGTTTTAGCATTAGCAACAGTAAAATCACCACGGTACATAGCGTATTGACCATAGATCATAGTTGATTTCGCTAAGCGATAATCAGCACCAATGTTGAAGTTTTGGAAATTGATGTCATCAGCACCTTTTACGCCGCCCAGTTTAGTGTAAGCGCCACCTAAACCAGCTTCATCAATGCCGTATTCAGCCTTCAGGTTTACACCGTTCAGATCATAAGAAACGTTAACAAAGTAAGTGTTACCTTCGATGTCATTGTTCACAACATCTTCAGAGTTTTGGAATAAACCACCAACTTTGAATTGACCGAATTTTGCTTGGCCAACTAAACGGTATGCATCAACACCCGCGATGCCTTTGTTATAGGCTACTGCAGCATAGTAATTCTGCTCTTTAAACTTGCTGTCACCTAGAGTTGCGCTTAATGCATATAGGCTTTCAGAAGTCTTAGCTGTAGTGTCGTTATCATCAAATTGATAGTTAGCGTTTAATGTCACTAAGCCTGCAATTTTTGGTGAATAGTACCAAGCACCATCGGCAGTACGAGTTTGGGCACTGACTAAACGGTCGATATCGGCGTTAGTGTTACCGAAAATATCCACAGCACCTTCGGCTTGTTTGAATACTGAGTCATTACGACCCACTAACACAGTACCAGCGTTAGTTTTTAAACCTAAGAAAGTGTTACGTGCTTTGAAAACATCACCTGCACCAGAAGTGTTTTCAACTTGGAATTCCATTTGGTAGATAACGTCAAAGCCATCAGCGATTTTTTCTGAACCTTTAACACCTAATAGAGAGAAGTTGTTTTCTAAATAAGTACCTGCGTTATTCTCATCGGCATAGTTTGCTTCTAAGCCGTTAGTACCTGATTGTAGAGTGGCACCTGTGTCAGTATGGGTTAGAGCAAGCTCTAAACGACCATAGAAGCTTGGGCCTTCGGCTAGCGCACCGAATGAAGCCAATGCCAATACTGATGCAACTGATGCAGAGATGAATGTCTTTTTCATGTTTTGTGCTCCCTCGAACCTAAGTTCTTATCCATTTTTCATGGTTTTTGTGTGGTTTAACGCATTTGCTACCTGAGTCGGTAACAAAGTTGCCGCCGATTTTTACAGTTTTACGACTCGCAGGCTGTGGCGCAGATCATGTTTTTGGCTCTCCTTGCCTATATTCGGGCCATTTCTGGGATCTTTCCTTATATCTTGACTGCAAATTTACCTGAAAGGGGTAAAACTCTATTTTTCACTTACTACTTAAGTGGTAGGTAAGGCGGATTGCCTTAGATAGTGCGTCGGCGAGGGTAACTGTAGCATATACTAATGCTGTAGCAAGTCTGTCATATTGGTTATAGATTTGTGTTTGGGGGCGATATCTAAGCAGAAAAAGCGGCCGAAGCCGCTTTTTTATCAATAAATAACCTTGGGGTTAGTTGATTAATCTATTTAAAAATCAACGCGTAAACCGACAGTAAAGATGTTGTCATTCAGGTCTTGCTTTACATCGGCCAACATAAGATCACCATCGAAGCGCGTGTAGTGACCATAGACCATAGTCTTAGTGCTCAGGCGGTAATCTGCGCCCACACTGAACTGTTGCAGGTCAACATCACGGACCTGTTCTAGGCCACTGTTGTCTTGGTCACCAACATAACGGCTCACGTACTTGCCTAGACCTGAGTCATCTTTGCCGTACATCATCTTTAGTTTTAAGTCGCCAATTAAGTAGGCTGCGTTGACAAAATAGGTATCGCCTGAGAGATTGGCAAACTTATCATCTACATGCTCACTGTGTTGATATAAGGCACCTAAGATTACGTCACCGAATTTAGCTTGGGCCACACCACGGTAGGCTTCAACATTATCAATACCATCACTATAGGCGGCAGCGACATAGTAGTTTTGTGCTTTAAAGGCTTTATCCCCTAAGGTGGCGCTCAGAGCATACATTTGATCTTTGCTATACACGTCGTTGCCATTGCTATCCACTTGGTCATAGTTATCACTCATCAGATAAGTGGCATTAAGCGTCACGAGATCGGCAATTTTAGGTGAATAGTAAGAAATGCCATCGGCGGAGCGTGTTTGGCCTGCAACCAGTAAGTCGATATCAGCATTGGTATTACCGAAAAGATCGAAGCTACCTTCAGCTGCTTTAAATACGGTATCGTTACGACCCACTAAAGCCGTACCTGCGGCACTTCTGATACCTAGGAATGTATTACGGGCATTGAAGGTTTTATTTGAGTTATCAAAGTTTTCGACACCAAATTCCATTTGATAAATGATGTCAAAGTAAGGGCTTACAGCTTCAGAACCTTTTACGCCTAACCAAGAGAAGTTGTTTTCAAGAACAGTGCCCTCCTTTTGGTTTTGAGTTGCATAACCTGTGTCTGAATTGGTAATGGCAAGATCAGCATGACCATAGAATTCAGGGCCATCGGCGAGTGCTGTGAATGAATAGAGTGTGAGGCTAGAAATAATAGCCGTCGTCAGTAGATTCTTTTTCATCTTCATTTTCCTGTGCTTATCGCTGTTATATGCATTGATAACTTCAGTATCTATGCATGCTGTTGAGCTTTTATGCGGCAAAGTCTGCACAGACTTGAAATGATAAAGTGTGATCTTGATCAAGTTTCATATAAAGGATGGCTTATTCAACATATTGTTTTACAAGTGAAATACATGTTTTTATTAAGTCGATTACCAAATGACTCGGTGGTAAATGATGGGCCTTTGCTTTTATTACACTCATTTAGTATTCGTATCCCTTTGCATCTAGTGTTTGGTGGCTGAGGATCTGATTTCGGTTTATGTCGATATCGTTTAGAATCCACGGCACATTTCTGGTGTTGCTATTAAGCTGCCCTGTTGGCATCCATTCGATGCTAGGGCAAGCGCTCCTGCTGTTATTGAGTAATATAAGGTAAGTATTTATGACTGAGGCCTATCTAAATCGATTTGGCGGAATTGGCCGTTTGTATGGACAAAAGGCTCTGGCTAAATTTGCCACATCCCACGTGGTGGTGATTGGTATTGGTGGCGTAGGTACTTGGGCGGCAGAGGCCTTAGCGCGAAGCGGCATCGGACAGATAAGCTTGATGGATTTAGACGATATCTGTGTCACTAACACTAACCGTCAAATTCACGCGCTCAGTTCCACTATCGGCAGCTCTAAAGTCGCTGTGATGGCGCAGCGGATCCGTGAAATTAATCCTGATTGCCAAGTGAATGAAATTGAAGATTTTATTACATTGGATAATCTAGGCGAGTATTTGCTCGGGGCTAAAGAGGGGGGCAATATTGATTATGTTATTGATTGTATTGATGCCGTTAAGCAGAAGGCTGCGTTAATTGCTTGGTGTAAACGTCAAAAAATTAAGATAGTGACAGTGGGCGGTGCGGGTGGACAGACAGATCCGACGCAAATTCAGTTAACTGATCTCGCTAAAACCTACCAAGATCCTTTGCTAGCCAAAGTGCGTAATATTTTGCGCCGCGAGTATAACTTCTCTAAAAACCTGCAACGCCGGTTTGCTATCGATGCTGTTTTTTCCAGTGAGCAGTTAGTGTATCCCCAAGCCGATGGCTCAGTGTGCGGTACTAAAGCGGCGGCTGATGGCAGCATGAGGATGGATTGTGCTTCTGGTTTTGGGGCTGTAACTATGGTCACTGGGACATTTGGTTTTGTGGCGGCAAGTCGCGTATTAGCGCGATTGGCACAGCAGGCTCAAGAGGCGGTTTAAACTCTTAACCTAGATTCAGTCAAGATATCACCGCTTTCAAGGGCGGTGATGCCCCTTCAATATTATGTAATTTCATTAGGTTATACCTAGATATAAAAATCTTGTTGATTATTGACTGGTTCACATTGAGTGTATGGAAATTTAATATCAAATTGTGGGCCGCCTAGTTTTGAGTCTGCGCAATAACTCATAGTGCCTTTCAACAGTGTTGCGGCATTAAAGGCCGCTGATAATCCTAAGCCAGTACCACCTTTATTACGATTTGTAGTAAAGAAGGGTTCGAACATGTGCTCAGCAACATCGGCTGGAATGGCTAAGCCATTATTTTGAATGCTGATTTGAATTGATTCTTCATCCAAAGTCGCACTAATGTGGATAAGATTGTCTTCATGTCCTTGGAATGCATGGGTAAAGGCGTTCGAGAGAATATTACTAACAATTTGATTTAACAAACTGATATTGGTTTTGATATTGAGTGTAGGCTCCACGTTGATCTCCGTTGAGGCGTTAACATTGGGATGCATAATTAATGTCGACTCTAGGATTTCATGTAGCTGCTGGTTTAGATTACAGCATTGGTGTTCTTCGTGACTGCGATCGATGGCGATCGTTTTAAATTTTTGAATTAAACTACTGGCTTTAGTGATATTACGGACAATGAGTTCACAGCTTTCTTGGTACTCATTAAGTATTTCATTTATCTCATCTAATGTGGCTTGATCGCTGTGGATCAGGTCGATCAGTTCTTCAATATGGCTGAGCTGCGCACTTGCCGCCGTCAAACAAATGCCAATTGGGGTGTTTATCTCATGTGCAACCCCTGACACGAGTCCACCCAAGGCAGCCATTTTTTCTTGCTCAACTAAAACCTGTTGTGCTCGTTTTAGTGCGCTAAGGGATTGTTCTAACTCTAGTGTTCTTTCTTTTACTTGCCTTGCGAGCTCTTCTTTATAGCTACGTTCGAGCTTGAGTAGCCGCTCTCTATCTTCTAAGGCTATTTGCAGTTCCGTCTTAGAATTCTTTAAGGCGCTAAATGAGCTTCTAAGTTGTACTTGCATGCTATTGATGGAATCGGCGACTTGTTTGAATTCATCAATTTTTTCATGACGGTCAAATTGTAGTGGCTCGTATTCATGGTCTATGTCGATATTTTTGCAGTATTGGCTGAGTTTATCTAAGTGTTTAGTAATGTTGAACCACACTAAAAATAGAATAAACCCAGCCACTAAGAAGGTTTTAATGCCATTAGAAAGCAGAATGATAATGGCCTTATCATACAAGCGTTGATAGATAGCATCGACATCGACTTGTATTTCGAGTGTGCCGACATTGATGTTTTCAGTCGGTGATTTATAGACTAAAGGAAAGGTTTTATCTAAGGAGTGTTCTTGTTTCTGCTCGCCTGCATTCCATGCTTGGCCGCTGTCATCTTTAATCGAAATATAGTTAATATCGGGCAGCTGAATTAGCCCATTGAGCTGAGTGTTAATGAGCCGCTCGTCAATAACCCAAATACTGGCGGCGAGTACATCTAAGTTCACCTTTTCCATGTTGGAAAATACTCTATCGATACGCACTACATCATTGCGATAATCACTGATCAACTGATATGCAGTGGTGATTAAGGTGATAACAGAACTAAAAAGTACAATAGACAGGGTAAGGTGCCTGCCTATGGGGCTTTTGATAAGTTGGCTAAAGAATGTCAGCATCTTAAATTTTCTTTATGCAATAGCGGCTTGAGATGCTTATAAGCATAGACCTACAGATCCAGAAAGTGCATTTTCTCGCAGATAAAATCAACGAAATATGTCTTCATTTGTGGCATTAAATTTGCTTATTAGCCGATAAGTTCAATTTTTTGTCACTGGGATAGCACTATGTTTAAACTCAAGCTGGATTCAGTTAAGTTTTTTAGCCCGAAGAAAATGATGTTTAGAGTCATGCTGTGGCTTATGGTGAGTTGTTCTGTCTTACTTCTTATTCCCCCTAATGTGCTGGCAGTGCTGGCGCTCGATAAATTTGTGCCAGAACATGCACAGTTTGTTGGATTAGGTCTAATCGTTTCTATCGCTTATTTTTTGAGTCAATTAATTAACTTAGGCTTAGATGAGTCTATCCGTCATTTAAGTGATAAGCGTGTTATTGAGACGATTGAAGCTAAAGTGAATCTACTTGATCCCGCTGAGCGAGCTTTAGTGAGGGAATTCTTTCTTCAAGGCGCCACGATTTTGACTCTGCCGCAAAATGAACCCGCTGTAAAAAGTTTAGTGAATGCCTGTATCTTAGAGAAGCTCGGTAATGAGCGCCATTATGCAATTCAGGGACCGACCGCTGACTATAAGATTGCCATGAAAGCGCGTATGTACCTCAACCGTGATGTGCTGCGTTTGCCAGCCGGTGAGCCGAGCCAAGAAGAAATGCAGTCGTTGATTAAGGCGCGTCCGCAATTTTTGAATGGATTAGTACAAAACAGAAAACACGCAGCATAGGCGTGTTCTACCTCACTCGGATGAGTGCTAGCTATGTTTTAGTTAGCATTTTTAACATGCGAGACAACAAAAAAATGGGGGTGATAGGACCCCCTAGATTTTGCATTTATACAAGAAACATGAAGAACAACTGGAGCAAAAACTATGGTTTCGGTGCCGACTTCACAATGAACATCCAAGTGATATAAGACACTATCCCTATTGTGCTAAAGATAACGATCATTGAAAGTAAGCCTATGGGGTTACCAAACATTAGATCTAACCAAAATGCCATGACTGAAATCCTCTTTCCTGTGAAGTCCTCGCTAAATTAGCGGTATTCGATAGCTAAAATACTGATCTCGATCAATAAAAAATCGACATAGGAATACAAAGTCATAACCCTTAGTTAACTCTGTGATCTTGGTCAAATTTAAGAGTATGCTTAACAGCGACGAGTTCAAATAATTTAGCTTTGTTTCTTCTTCCGTTAGCGTCTAGGATTAACCTATTCAACTCGATCGATATTCAGTTAACGCGCTATTCCATTTATTCGTTCTTGTTTTTATATGAAGGCGCGATATCAGTTTTTTAAAGGAGTAAAAAATGGATTCTAAAAAAAGTCACAAGGATTCAATGGGATATAATTCTATCTTTGCGCCACTATTGTTGCTGATTTATCCCCTCTATTGTTTGGTGATCACAGGGCACTTTGTTGCCATTTTGTGTTTAAGCGCGCTCGCCGCCATTTTAATGTTCAACATCAATAAATTAATTCGTAATTTGAGACAACTTGAGCGTGCAGCACACCACTTAGGCGAGGGAGATTTGAGTTATCAATTGGAAGAGAAAGATGCGGGTGTGTTCATTAAGGTAGTACATAACATTAATCGCATGGGTGAGGATGTCAGCCGTACGATTTTGTCTTTATCTGATACCTGTGAAGGGATGAAAAAAGTCGCCTCGGATATCAAGGTTATCAGTGAACAGGCAAAGCAAGGCGTGTTAGAGCAAGAGCATCAAACTGAACTGGCAGCCAGTGCAATGACGCAGATGGTTTCAAGCGTACAAGCCGTATCGCAAAATGCGGTGAGTGCTGCGCAGGCAGCTGATATTGCACAAAGTTCTGCTAAGCGCGGCGATCAAATCATGAATGGCATAGTCACTAAAATTGGCGCTATGTCGCAACAGATCCATGATACTCGAACCGTGATCGAGCACTTGGCCGCCGACAGCAACAATATCAGTAGCATTATTGAAACCATTTCGCAGGTGGCCGAACAGACCAATTTACTCGCCTTAAATGCTGCCATTGAAAGTGCGAGAGCGGGTGAACATGGCCGCGGTTTTGCTGTAGTTGCCGATGAAGTGCGTAATCTTGCTAAACGAACATCCGAAGCAACGGTTGAGATCCAGCAGCAAATCGCCGCATTACAAAAAGGCGCACAACATGGTGTTGAAGTCATGTTGAAAAACGTGGCGATTGCCGACGAAACGGCTGATATGGTTGATCAAGCTCACAGTGCACTCGGGCAGATTGTCGCTCAGGTGGAGACCATTACCGATATGTCCCACCAAATCGCCACGGCATCGGGACAACAACATACAGTAGCAGAGGAAATTAATAAAAATATCAGTGTGATGGCTGAGCTAGCCCTGAGTAATGCCTCCCACACCAACAACACTAACTTATCGAGTTTGAAAGTGTATAACATGTCGCAGGAAATAGGCTCCTTGCTGCATCGATTCCATGTGAATGCGGCATTTTTTAATTCGAGTCAGGCGCAAAATAAACTCTTTGTGAAATGGGGGCCTGAGTTAGACATAGGAATGCCTGAGATCAATCGTCAACATCAGCGCTTAGTCTCATTGATCAATGAATTACACCGCACATTAAATGAAGAGTATGGACTCGAAGCCATCAAACGTATCGTGCAAGGGTTAGTGGATTACACGGCCAATCACTTTGCCTATGAAGAGGAACTCTTTGCGCGTTTTGGTTATCCTCAAACTGACAGTCACAAGGAAAAACACGGCAAGTTAGTTGGGCAAGTACTTGATTTTCAAAAGCGAGTTGTTAGAGGTGAAGATGTTGCCGACGAATTAATGGCTTTCTTGAAAGCTTGGTTGGTAAACCATATTCAAAAAAGTGATAAAGAATATACCGTTTTTTTATTATCCCATGGCGCAGAATAACCCCAAGAGCATGATTTTTGAGCGGTTAAATGCAATTTGTATTAAAGTCGCGGCAAAAGACTTGCCATTGTCATAAGCAAAGGTATAATTCCCAGCACTTAGAGACAGCCAGTTGTTTTGATTGCTTCTAAGTGCATATTTGATATGCCAGTGTGGTGAAATCGGTAGACACAGGGGATTCAAAATCCCCCGCCCTTAAAAGCGTGCCAGTTCGAGTCTGGCCACTGGTACCAAATCCTTCAGATGAAGGAACTAAAACCGACCTAGAGTCGGTTTTTTGTGCCTGAAATTTGGTTTTCGAACGGTGCTCTAGGTTGAGCTAGTGGGATTCGGCGATATCCATTTGTGTCATAGTCACGCCTTTGATTTGTGCATAAATCGCTTTGCCATGAGTGAGTTGCAGTTCGTCGCAGGCCCAAGGGGTGATGTTGGCCCAAAGTTCATCGCGGCCTAGGGCGATTTTTAATTGGATTTGCTCGCCGTTATCGCTGGGGTATAACTCTTTAATTTCTCCCTTTAGCAGGTTGCGGATACTTGAGCCTTTGGGGATCTCAGTGCAAACCGAGACATGATTTGCCTGAATACGCACTTTGAGTTTCTTCGCCGTTTCAGCCAGATAGCCACTTACCCACAAATAGTTTCCATCATCCATCACGAGTCGAGTCATGGGGTAGTCGGGATGTCTGTCGGCGACCTTTGCACTGAGGAGTGAGCTGAGTTCCTGCAATGGCACCCAAGGGCGCATTTGCTCGCTATTCCACACTTCACTTAAGGCCCCTTGGGCGATCAATTTTCCCTGATGCAGCACCAGCATATAATCCGCCAGTTGTAAGATCTCATCTAAGCTGTGGCTCACATACAAAATCGGCAGTTTTAGTTCCTGCGATAAGGTTTGCAGGTAGGGCAGTAACTCGCGTTTACGGGGTAAATCGAGTGATGCCAGCGGCTCATCCATCAGCAGCATGTCAGGTGATGTCAGCAGGGCACGGCCAATGGCAACCCGTTGTTTTTCACCGCCAGATAGCGTGCTGGGATAACGACTGAGGAGTTTTTCAATCCCTAGTAGTTGCACAATTCTATCGAACAAGACTGGGTTAGCTTTACGCACACCATAGTTGAGATTGCCCTTCACGCTATAGTGCGGGAACAGTCGTGCTTCTTGAAATACATAGCCAATTTGGCGCTTCTCTGGGGGAAGGTTCACTTTGCCTTGTTGATAAAGCAGTTTGTCACCGAGGCGGATTTCACCGCTATCTGGGGTCGAAAGCCCGCCGAGCAGGTTCACTAGCGAGGTTTTACCCGCACCCGAGCGGCCAAAAACGGCTGTCACGCCTTGCAATGGCAATTGGGTATCGACTTTCAGTTGCAGTTGTCCGAGCCGTTTTTCAATATTGATCCTTAACATACGCTTGCTGTCCTCTGCAGGGCTTTTTTACTCAGCCATTGGGAGGCGAGTAAAGATGCTAGTGCGATCACTATTGAGATAATGCACAGACGCATGGCCTGATATTCTGCCCCTGGGGTTTCAATAAAAGAGTACATGGCGAGCGGAATAGTACGAGTTTCACCGGGAATATTAGAAACGAAGGTAATGGTCGAGCCAAATTCCCCTAGGCTGCGGGCAAAGGCGATAATCATCCCCGACACTATCCCTGGTGAGGTGAGCGGCAGTGTGATGGTGAGAAATACCCGCCATCGACTGCTACCTAAAGTGCGTGCGGCTTGTTCGAGTCGAATATCAACGGTTTCAAAGGATTGGCGTATGGCTCTGACCATCAGCGGGAATGACACTATCGCCGCCGCGAGGGCCGCACCGCGCCAACTAAAGCTAAAACTGATGCCAAACCAATTAAATAACCACTGGCCGATAAAACCTTGGCGGCCCATGCTGATCAGCAAGAGGTAACCCACTACCACAGGCGGTAACACCAGTGGTAGATGGAGCACACTGTCAAATATAGCCTTGCCAGGAAACTCGACCCTTGCCAGCAACCAAGCGCATAAAATACCCAAGGGTAAACTGGCGATAACGGCAACGGATGACACCTTTAAGCTGAGCAGCAGTGCGGCAATTTCATAGTCGCTCAAAAGAGAGCCACTTAGCAGAGAGCCGCTTAACAAAGAACCACTCAGCACCCTAATTCACTCCAAAGCCATATTTCTCAAACACATTTTTTGCGCTTGGGCCCTGCAGATATTCATTGAACGCTTTGGCGCTTGCGGTCGATTCTTGTTTGACTAAGGCGACAGGGTATTCAATTGGGCTGTAACTCGTTTCTGGGAAGGTGCCAACGATTTTGATCTTTTGGGCGACTTTCGCATCGGTTGAATACACTATGCCAAGCGGCGCTTCACCCTGTTCAACCAAAGCGAGGGCGGCACGGACATTGTTAGCACGGGCGAGTAAGGGCTCAGCGGCTTGCCATAGCTTGAGGTTTTCGAGGGCTTGCTTGGCATATTGTCCAGCAGGCACATGATCTGGATCGCCAACAGCCATACGACTGCCTTTTAATGCGGCTTTAATATCCCAATCGCCATTGAGCACGACTTCTGTGATGGGACTATTTTTCTCGGCAATCAAGACTAAGGTATTTTTTAACAAGGTTTTTCGGCTGTTAACATCGACCGCTTTTGCATCGACCAGATAATCCATCCACTTTTGATTCGCCGAGACAAACAGATCGGCGGGCGCACCATTGGCCACTTGTTTTGCCAGTGTTGAAGAAGAGGCGAAGGAGAATATCACCTTAGTATTGTGTTCTTTTTCATATTGCTGGCCGATTTCGTTAAGTGCATTGGTGAGCGATGCCGCTGCAAAAACAGTCACTTGCTCATTGTCTGCCGCAAAAATTGGGCTAGATGTCAGTACCATTGTAAATAACGAAGCCGTGGTAAAACGCAGTAATTGCTTAAGGTGAATGGATTTCATTGTGTTCCTCCGTGATAAAAAGTGATCGTTATATACCAATCTATATATCGATCATTCAAGCCCTAAGCAATCAATTAGTGATCTGTGTGCGGTTTCTTGCGGATTAATGGCATTCATCCGCTGAAATATCTCGGCAATCTTATTGGTATCCTCAAGACGATGAAGGACAATAGGACTCAAGTCAGACTTGGGTGCTGGATAGACGATGGATTTACATGCATTACTTACGCTTTCCCTCGGGGATAAGCCCTTCGCCAATCCTAGGCGGATAAGCCTGCTTGAGCAGGTTGCCAACACAGGCTCGATCAGCCAAGGCGCCAAGCTTGCGGGGATCAGTTATAAAGCGGCGTGGGACGCGATCAATGAGATGAACACCGCCATGCCCGAACCCGTAGTGTGTAGCGAAAAGGGCGGCAAAGGCGGTGGCGGCGCTAAACTCACCGAATTTGGCGAACGGTTGCTTAAGGTGTATTCCATCACCTCCCAAGTACAAGAAATGGCTTTGGCTGCCTTGCTCGATGAGTCCGTCGATATGCACAGTTTATTGGATGTGATGGCGCATTTCTCTCTCAACACCAGCGCCCGCAATCAGTTAACGGGGCGTATCAATAGCATTGACTCATTTGGATTAAATGACAAAATCAGCGTGACCTTAGCGGGCGGACAACAGATTCAGATTTCAGTGACCCATTCGAGCCGCGAACGCTTGCAGTTAGCCCTGGATAAATCTGTGTTGTTACTGTTTAAAGCCCCCGCTGTACTGGCGACGACTCATGCCTGTGAAGTGGATGGGCAAAATTGCCTAAGCGGTCGTTTGCTGAGCGTGACTGAACTTGGCGATAAGGCCGAATTAGCCATAGATATTGATGGCAAAGACATCATCTATTCAGTGATGCCACTCACCCAAATGCAGAGTTTGGCTGTCGGCGAATCATGTTTCGCCTGTTTTGATGTCACGCAGGTGATCCTCGCCAGCATGAATTAGTCGAATTGAATAATTAATTCGATTAATCATTGGGTTATTCACTGTGGATGGCCAGTGACTTGGCGTTATTGTTTTCGCAATGGGTTGGTGGGGAATCTAATGGTTTCTTTTATTTACGAACTTGATTTGTATTTTTCATTCTTTTAGAGAAGATCAACGTCGTGGGGCTTCACCTTACAACGTTGATTTTTCTTGAAACAGAATCAAATGAAGTCTGTATCTAGATTCGTTTGAATGGCTGAACTACCACAAGTGGCATAGTCATAGAATGTAGACAACAACAATTTATCACCTGACGATTTGGTATCGCACTAAATTGGCATGGCAGTCTAAGCACCACTCAATCGTGCTTTCCTTGTCAATTTCTACACAGATATTTGCAAATCTTTACCTGTTAACGACACTTCCTTCGTCTACTGTCTTTGGCTAACTCTATATACTGTTGGAACAATTTCAGTTCCTTAGCAAGATGAATGCTTGCTGTCTTTAGCATTGATGGACACGACAATACCGATGAAAAAATCCTCAAAGCGTAAATTGCTGCTCGCGTTAAGCGGCTTAATCCTCCTGAGTGGCGGTGCTTATTTTATGTGGCATAAGCCTGAAACAGCACCTACCTATGTAACTGAAGCGGTGCGCCGTGGCGATATCGAAAACTCAGTACTTGCCAATGGCATGTTGCAGGCATCCAAACTGGTGAGTGTAGGCGCACAGGTATCGGGGCAAATCTTAAGTTTGCCGCTGGCACTGGGTGATGAAGTAAAGAAAGGCGATTTGATTGCTCAGATTGATAGCTTAGCGCAGCAGAATAATTTGAAGGATGCCCTCGCATCACTCAAGAGTATCAATGCTCAGTTCCGCGCCAAACAGGCGCAGATCCGCCAAGCTAAGTTGGAATTTAGCCGCCAGCAGCAAATGCTTGCCGATAAGGCCAGTTCTCGTGCCGATTATGAAGTGGCCGATGCTAATCTAACGGTTTATCAAGCCGAGCTTGAGCAATTAGAAGCGCAAAAACAACAGGCTGAGATTAACGTCGACAGTGCCAGAATCGATTTAGGTTATACCAAAATTACTGCGCCGATGGATGGCACTGTGGTGTATTCCGCGGTAGAAGTGGGGCAAACCGTTAACGCTAATCAAACAACACCGACCATAGTTGAAATGGCGCAGCTGGATACCATGACAGTTAAAGCGCAGATTTCCGAAGCCGATGTTGTCAATGTCCATCCGGGTCAAGCCGTGTATTTCACTGTCCTTGGAAAACCGAATCATCCCTACCGTGGCGTTTTGAGGGCGATTGAGCCTGGGCCGATTTCGATGGATGGCGACGATAGCAATATGAGCTCTAGCGACTCAGACGCTATTTATTACCATGGTCTGTTTGATGTAGAAAACCCTGACCGCACCTTGCGTATCGGCATGACGGCGCAGGTGTCCATAGTGTTAGCTAAGGCCGATGATGCGCTATTAGTGCCTGCGCAGATATTGCGTATAAAGCCGAGGGAGAAATCCGCGGTGCCAGAGGCTAAGTCTGTCGAGCGTAAAGCCCGCAGCGGCCCGCAATATCAAGTGCCTGTGTTAGTTGATAACCAAGTGCAATATGTGGATGTCACTGTGGGGATTAACAACAAAATCAATGCTGAAATCACCGCGGGTTTGAAGGAAGGCGATCAGGTTGTGCTTGGCATGCCGTCTTCCGATGATGGCAGCAGTAAATTACGTCGCTCACCTAGCGTGAGGTTTTAACAGTGACAACGGCATTACTTGAAATTTCAGGTTGTTATCGCACTTTTCAGGCGGGTGAGCAGCAACTCACTGTGCTGAAAGATGTGAACTTGTCGATTGGCCGTGGCGAGATGGTGGCGATAGTAGGTGCTTCTGGCTCGGGTAAATCGACCCTAATGAACATTCTTGGTTGTTTAGATAAGCCGTCAAAGGGCGCGTATTTTATTAACGGCCAAGATACCTCGACTATGGACGTTGATGAGTTAGCGCAGCTGCGCCGCGAGCACTTTGGTTTTATCTTTCAGCGTTATCATTTACTGGGCGATTTGACCGCCATAGGCAACGTCGAAGTACCTGCTGTGTATGCGGGTAAAGAACGCACGGTTCGTAAAGACAGGGCCGAGCATTTGTTAACGCGTTTAGGCCTTGGCGACAGGCTTGACCATAAACCCAATCAGCTCAGTGGCGGACAACAGCAGCGGGTCAGTGTGGCACGTGCTTTGATGAATGGCGGCGATGTGATCCTTGCCGATGAGCCGACGGGTGCGTTGGATAGTCACAGCGGCGAAGAAATGATGCAGTTGTTGCAGGAGCTGCACAGCGACGGTCATACCATCATTATCGTGACCCACGATATGCATGTGGCCCAATATGCCGACCGCATTATCGAAATCAAAGACGGCGTGATCATCAGCGATGAGCGCAGTCAGGATAAACAAACGGCTAAGCCACAAACTTCGACATCGCAAAGCTCAACGTTACAAAATACAGCGCCACAAAAGCCTAGCGGTGCAGTGGCAGCAAAAGACGGCTCTCGTGCGCGGGTGGCTTCGTGGGACAGATATGTCGAAGCGCTTAAAATGGCGCTGGTGGCGATGTCGACCCACAGGTTACGTACCTTCTTGACTATGCTCGGGATTATTATCGGTATCGCCTCAGTGGTTTCTGTGGTGGCCTTAGGTGAAGGCTCGCAGCAGGCCATTCTCAAAAGTATCAGTTCGATGGGGACTAACACGATTGATATTCGCCCCGGTTCTGGTTTTGGCGATAGACGCTCGGCGCGGGTGCGCACCTTAACCGCTACGGACGCCAATGCCCTTAAAAATCTGCCCTATGTTGATAGCGTGACGCCAAGCATTGGCTCTACTGCAACGGTTCGTTTTGGTAATAAAGCGGTATCGGCATCGGTGAATGGTGTGGGACCTGAGTTTTTCCGTGTAAGAGGGTACGAGTTAGCGCAGGGCCAATTTTGGGATGATGCCAGTGTCGCATCGCTCGCCCAAGATGCGGTGATTGATGACAACACCCGTAAGGAGCTTTTCCCTAACAGCGCTGCCGACAATAACTCGGCGATAGGGCAAGTGATTTTCCTTGGAGATTTACCCGTACGTATCATAGGTGTGACTCAACCCAAAGAAAGTGCTTTTGGTAACAGCGATGCGCTTAATGTATGGGTGCCTTACACCACAGTTTCTGGCCGTATGGTGGGTAAAAATTATTTGGATGGTATTACCGTTCGACTCGATGAAACTGTGCCGAGTAACGCGGCGGAGCAGGGCATTATCGCGCTGCTTAAGATGCGCCACGGCACGCAAGATTTCTTCACCATTAATACCGATACCATTAGGCAGAACATTGAAAAAACCACGGCAACCATGACCTTACTGATCTCGGCTATCGCGGTGATTTCCCTTGTCGTTGGCGGAATTGGGGTGATGAATATTATGTTAGTGTCTGTGACTGAGCGAACCCGTGAGATCGGTGTTCGTATGGCCGTGGGTGCGCGCCAGAACGATATTTTGCGCCAGTTCCTTATCGAAGCCATTTTAGTGTGTTTGTGTGGTGGCACCTTAGGCATCGCCTTGTCCTACTTAATTGGCGTGGTGTTTGCTCAAACGGGGGGCAGTTTCCAAATGATTTATTCCACCACCTCCATCGTTGCTGCCTTTGCCTGCTCGACCTTAATTGGTGTGCTATTTGGTTTCTTACCCGCCCGCAATGCGGCGCAGTTAGATCCCGTTGATGCACTAGCCAGAGAATAATAACACCATGAATACTAAACTATTTAATCAACCATTTTCGCCTCGTAGCTGCGCTATTGCTGTTTGTACGGCTTTGGGACCAGCTCTGTGCATAGCCCTGTTGAGTGGTTGTGGCAGTGTTATGCGTTCAGACTTTGAACCGCCCGCACTGGCTATTCCCGAACAGTGGCAAAACACCACAGTGAATGAGCAAGTGAGAGTTGATCCTTGGTGGCAGCAGTTTCATCAGCCCGAGCTCGATAAGCTGGTCAGCCAAGTATTGAGCACTAACAATGACTTAACCCTAGCGGCCTTAACGCTGCGTAAAGCACGCTTGCAGGCAGGGCTAACGCGGGATGATCTATACCCACAGTTATCGGCAAACCTTGACGCTTCCCGTAATCAGCCATTTGAGGGTGGCGATGCGACTAAGAGTTATCAAGCGAAATTGTCCGTGAGTTATGAGGTGGACTTGTGGGGCAAAGTGTCGGCCAATATCGACCAAGCTCAATGGGCTGCGCTGGCGAGCGCCGAAGATAGAGAAAGTACCACCCAAAGCCTAGTGGCGACCACCGCATCCTTGTATTGGCAGATAGGTTATTTAAATCAACGGATTGATTTAAGCCAAAAGAGTATCGAGTACAGTCAGCAAACGCTGGCATTAACCCAAAGGCAGTATGATTCTGGGGCCGTGACGCAAGTGAATGTGCTTGAAGCTCAGCGCAGTATGGCGGGACAAGAGGCTGCCCATAGCCAGCTTATTCAGCAATTAACTGTGGCTAAAAATGCCCTCGTGATATTACTGAATCAGGCACCTGCAGCTGTTCCTGCGCAGAGTTTAGCCTCAGGGGGAACTTGGGTTGAGATTAAGCAACTCCCCGACGTAGCAGTGCCGGACGTTAGCGTGGGTGTACCCGCAGATTTATTAGTGAGACGCCCAGATGTGAAGGCCTCCTTGTATCAACTGCGCTCCGCCTTGGCGAGTAAAGATGCGACCTATGCGAGTTATTTTCCAAGCCTGAGTTTAACCGGCGGTGTTGGGGAGTCGACCTCTGAGTTAAAAGAGTTGTTACGTAATCCCGTTGGCAGTTTAGGCGCAGGGCTAGTCTTGCCCTTTTTGCAGTGGAATCAAATGCAAATCAATAATGACATTGCCGATATCGATTATCAAACTGCAGTGGTGAATTATCGCAAGACGCTTTATTCCGCCTTTGAAGATGTCGATAACGCGATTTCGGCTAAGCAGCAATATCGTTATCAAGGGGAGAAGTTGGCACAGCAATTCAGTGCAGCGGCAGCCGTTGAAGCCATTTATGAGAGCCAGTACCGCAATGGCGCTATCGGTATTCAGAATTGGATTGATGCCCAAGAGAATCGTCGCAGCGCCGAGGCGGCTTTACTCGAGAATCGCTATAACCAACTCACCGCCCAAGCGACGCTTTATCAAGCCCTTGGCGGCAGCGATATTGCCCCGCCTTTGGCAAAGGAATAGCGCATTTTTGTAAAAGCATCACAGCGCGACAGAAAAATAAAAAACCGCTATTAATAGCGGTTTTTTGTTGGGCAAGTGCAAGTGTAGGCACTCGTGCTAGTGCCTTTGCGCTGCGTTTAGCCGTTAAGCCACATTAGCTGCGTAATATTTGCAGCGGCAGACTGAGCATATCATCGCCGGTTCCGGCTAAGTGCCAGATGATGCCGACTAAGGCGCCAACCGTGAGCAAATACCAAATAACCGAGAAGATTTGCCCGTATCTGTCTAATGGCAGCAAATGGCTTTGATGGCGAGTTCGCCACTCGAAGATGATTTCTAAGCTGCCGATCAACAACAAGAAGCCCAATAGCGCTAAGCCTAAGGTGTAGCTGATATACACTCCGAAAGCGGCACCGGCGGCGCAGGCGACCAGCCCCATGATGCTGTTCATCGAAAAACTAATGCTCTTTAAAATATGGCCGCCATCGAGTGGCAAAATAGGCAATAAATTAAATAGGTTAAGCAGCGCATTAAAGGCGGCAAGGCCAGCAAAAAACACATTGCCCGTTGCGTGGTAAGCAATCAAGGAAGCGATGGACATCAAGAGCCCAAAGGTCGGTCCCATGATAGAAATCACCACATCTTGCCAACGTGTATTAATTTTCTCATCGGAGAGCGCGAGTCCGCCCATAAAGGGAATAAGGTAAATCCCTTTGGTTTTCATCCCAAAATATTTCATTGCGCGAATATGGCCATATTCGTGGAATACCAAACAGGCGATAAGTGCGAGGGCGAATTGGAAGGAGAATAGCCAAGAGTAAGCGGCAACACTGGCGCCCGCTAACACTACCTTTATGACTTTAGCGCTTTTTAACAGCTTAAAGCCGAGGGAGGCGAGTCCTATCATGCTGATTTTTTGCTGCTTAACGATGGGCGTTTCTGGTGTTTGGCGTTCGATATCTTTCTCTGTCCGTCGCCCTTGGTCGATAATCTTGTCATCCATCAGCAAGCAGTAATCGAGGCGGAAAGGCTGCCAAACGAGATCGGTTTCGAGGCGAACTTGGATTTTAGCTTCTGTCATGGCGATGGCTTGCTCACCACTTTCTGTCACCAACGGGCTGCTGTGGTGGGTGAGCTCAAAGACATGGACTTTGAGGCCGCCATTATCGACGGAAGCTTCTTTTTGTGAGACTAAGGTGTTGTCCCAGTAGAGTTGTTGCCAGCCCGCGAGCGAGCCTTCTAAGCGCAGTTGTTTGCCTAAGCAGTCAATCTTAAGTAGTTCCAATTTCGGTTCCATCTGTTTGTATATTTAGTGCCAACTTAAACGTCATCTCTTGAGTCGACGCAGAAAACGGTTATTTTGGAGTGGATCTTAAGCGCTTTACCGTCTGGCTTAGCGCTGTTACACCGCGGCAAATTATGCCTGTGAATTGATTATGAGGATATTAGCTTTTAAGGTCATATTGTTTTTTATTGATTAACTGAGTTATTGATAGCCATTTATTATGGCTTATCATGTGCTTGCTGTTTATTCATCGAGGGTACGAACAATTTCGATGCCTTGGGCAATTGTCGTGAAAGCCAGTTTAGCGACACAACATTGTCCTAGTGCTTGGGCATGATTTTGAACCCATTTGATAAATTCATTGAGTGGCAAATCCTGTTTTTGGCGCAGTAATCGAGGTAATTCGCCAACAGGATCTTCATGGATTTTTTGTGGACAGGCACTGATAAGGTATCGCTGCCCTTTGGAGTCTAATAATTGATCGGTTTCGATGAAGTGATGCTGATAGAGACAGGCCAGTTCGAGCCAATCTCTTTGATGTTCTAGGTAAAGTAATTCGTCATTTTGAGTCAGTTTTACAATCGCTGGCCATTCAATACTCGACATCTTAACGCTAGTCATTTCAGATCCTTAGGAAGTTTAAAATGGGCTCTGAGGTATTCTCTGAGATCAATCGGCGGCAGTAGACAAGGATTAGGATTTAGCAAGAAGATGACTTGGCATACTGCTGCGTGTGTTTATCTGTGAGCAGTATGCCACGCTTGGAGAAGATAGATAGAGGCCAGAACGAGTTCAGAGTTTGGCTACCGAGCGAAAGCCGCCTCAGCACTGGCGTTAAGAACCCTAGTGAACCTTATGTGCTCGGTGCAGCTTTGGCCTTGGCGTTATAGTCAAAGTTAATCTCTTGATTAACATTGGCAATACAACAAGTGCCGTGTTCACGTGCCGTACGGTGATTTGCTGGACCTATATGCAGCTCAATGTTAAGGAATACGTGTTTAAGCACTTCGATACGGTATTTTTCGTAGTAGCCTTCGACTTCTTGTTTAAAGGTATCGAATTCAAGCTCTTCACGGGTACGTTCGTCCATGATGCGATTCTTCTCATCAAGCATCATCTTTATTTGCTCAATCATAACCGCGTCCGCTTGCCATTCTGACTTGGGGGGCAGTTTATTGAGGCGAGCCTCGATATCTAAACTGGCGACGACCATAGCTTTAACGCTCTCATCGAGTAACTTGAGATCTTGCTTGAGTTCAGCCTGTCCCATTGCGCAGTAAACGTCAGTTTTAGTCCCTGCCGTTGCACCTATGACAACCGCCGTGATGCCTTTTTCAGCGTGTGCGATTCCGCCAACCAGATCACCACGACGACCGCTAGGATCGCTGACCGTTAAACTGCCAGCGGTTTTGGTATTACTGTGCAGCAACTGTTTAGTGACTAAGATATTTCCTTTGGCAACTAATTGAGAATATTGCACAAATTGGGCGCTGATCTGCCCTTGAGAATAGATATTGGTAGAGTATTCATTGGCTTTAATCTGGCGGCCAATGATGCCTTTACTCACAGTGACATCGCCTTCCGCTTCAAGGGTGGCGGAGTCTACAAACCCCATCACGGTAATATCGCCTGAGCTTTTAACTATCATGCCCTCGTGGACATCACCTGTGATTAAAATACTGCCCTTGAAGGTGACATGGCCTGTACTGATGTCGACATCTTTAAGTTGCAGTACATCATCGACATTCATACCTGTACGGGTTTCGACGGGTTGCCCCGGCACTGTGGCGATCAGCTTATTGGGATCTCTGGGATGAAAAGCTGTGCCTGTACCTGCTTGAAGCACTGCATCCTTACCTGGTTTTTGTTTAAGGACTTCGCCCTTGATGTTGTAGCCTGGAGTGCCTTCGGTGGCTAAATGTTTAACCATCAAGAGATCATTGGCTTTAACAACGATCATTGCGCCTAAATTGCGCATATCGACACTGCCATCTTCGCGCTCTTGTGGCTGAAGCAAGCGTTCCCGCGCAAGGAATACTTTGCGTTCTAATACCGCATTGAGTCCATTAACAGGGGCTTTGCCTTGGGCTATTTCGCTTTGGCAGATTTCCCCTGGCTTGAGTGTGCTGAGTTGCTTTAGTAGAGCTTGAATTTTGAGTTTGCTTAGCCCCATGCAGACGTTGTTTTTTTTGAGATGAGTGAGGATCTCTGGCAAATCTATCTGTTTACCACCCCATGCTGCGGTAAGTTTAAGGCTGGCTTGCATTTTATCGGGACTAATCTCGATAGCTATGCTGCCATCGCGACGTTCGGCCAAAGTAGTATAGAGCTCAAATTTTCCATCGTCTTGATTACAAAGAGAGTTGATTTTAGCGACGGTTTTAGTAATGGCTGGCTCTAGCGGAAACAGGGCGGCGAATTCAGGTAAAGACAACAGGCGCATTATGTCTTCATGGGTGACTGGACCATGGACATTAGGGATCAGGCGCAATTCAGCTTTTGTCTTATCGCTGTTTAGCTCTATGAGTTCAGGGTCCAGCATAGGGGCATTCCTAGTAATTGCGTTTTATTCTTGTTAAGAAGCTGTTTTGAGTATAACAGTAGAAACTTAGGGTAAAGAAGCCTTTTTGGCTGCAAAATCAGCAAATGTTGTCATTTTGTTGTTAATGGTCTATGAGTGAATTTTAAAATAGTTTTTTATAAAAATTTGAGTCCTATAATCAGTGTTATCTCTGGTTTTATAGCAAAAATTACTGAATAAACCACAACTTATATTGATTTTAGGTTTAACCATTATTTTGATGTTTTAAATCGAATCCCTATGTTAGGAACGGCTGTTGAGTGACTATAAGTGAGGACTTGTCAGAATCGCTGGCATGCGGCAGATCACAATATTGAATTTTGTAACACGATGAAAGGGAGGTTTTATCTGAAAACAAACAGGGATTGGGATAAGAGTGAGTGGCTGAGTTGCCAATAACGCGCTTCAGCGAAAGCATCTGCGCGTTATTAATCAAACATCTATTTGTGCTGGAAGTAATACAACTTGTACTTGTTGTTGTCGGCAACCACTTTCAATTGGCCAAATTCGGCAGCGATAATATCGGAATAGGGCAGGTGGCGATTGGCGACTATTTGCCAAATACCATTATGTTGTAATTGCTTAGCGCTATCGGTAACAAAGTTCTGCGCTATGCTGGTGGTGCTGGCGAGGCCATCATGAAACGGCGGATTAGAGATAATGCCGTTAAATTTTCCTGTGGTTTGCGTGAGCCCATCGGATGGATACACTTTGGCTGTCATGCCATTGGCCGCGAGGGTGAGTTCGCAAGAAGCTAACGCCATGGCATTAATATCAACGCATTCTAGGGATAGGCTCGGTTGTGCTTTTAGTAGAGCTGCGGTGATTACGCCAGCGCCGCAACCAAAATCGAGCACTCGGCCCGAGAGTGTTGGTAGGTGTGACAATAATAATTCAGTGCCGAGATCTAACCGTTTTTCGCTAAATACCCCGACTAAATTACAGATACTGATCTCGCCTTGCGGCGTTGTGAGTTGATACTGACTGACCCAGTCGCTAAGTTTCATTGCCGGGGCGCTGCCCTCTAAATGGCTACCAAACAGCAGGCAGTGGCGGGCGTTATCGAGCTTCATTCCCGTCGCAAAATACTCAGGCAAGAGTTTAACTAAAGACTTAATCCCGCCTTTGTTTTCCCCAACGACTAATAGCTGGCCGTTAGGCACAAGATGGCTGGCGGCGAGGTTAAACAGATAGGGTGCGAGGGGTTTAGCTTTGGGGAAATAAACGATAACCGTATCGTACTTTTCTGGTTTAATTGGGTCTTGATGTGGCAGTTCGTGGCCGAAGTAGCAACGCAGTTTTGAATTCGCGTGCGGCGCTAAGTGTAAATAATGGTGATAATCCAAGGCGAGGGCATCGACCGAGGCCGCGACATCGAGCAGGGCTTTTGGCAGTAGATCGGCTTCATGATTGAGCACTAACACCTTATGTTGGCTTAGGCTGTCTTGATTACGAATAATGACTTGCGATGGATTAGTTAACACAGTTACAGGCACCTATAAACTTAAGTGTGGGCATTATACCCGTTATTCACGCCCGAGCCAGTTTGCATCGAATCACTGCGCTAAGACCTAATAAAATCCCTAATAAAAGACCCAATAAAAAAGGCAACTGCATTATGCGGTTGCCTTATGTGATTGCCTTTAATGAAAGGAATCGATTAACGCTTAGCTCTTAGGTTTCTTCGGTTTTGGCAATAAGCTGAAAATCTTATTGGCGATATCAGTATTGTCTTGATGGCCGTTAAACAGCTCAGATGCGGGACCTGCGGCAAACACTTGTACGTCTGTGCCTGTGTGACCGTCGGTTGTCCAACCTGTATCAGTTCGCTTATCAATAACATGGCGAATTGCAACCGCGATGGTTTCTAATCCCTGCATTCTGGCGACCGTTAATTTTGCGATTTCTTCTTCGTTGAGCTCAAAACCTAAACCGCGGGCGAGATCGGCCTGCCATTGTTCACCGCTGATGGCGGCCAAGGCTAATGTGTCGGTACTGGCTGAAATGTTGCGTAGGATTTCAGGGTTCCAGTTGTACTTTCCATCGACGCCAATCGATAGGCCGCCGGTGTTATGGTCGGCGGTGATCACCATCAGGGTATCAGGATGTTCACGCACGAATTGCTCAACCACTTCAATGGCATTGGAGAATTCATCCATTTCACCCATGGCTGTAGCTATGTCGTTATTGTGACCCGCCCAGTCGATGAGGCTTCCTTCGACTAACAGTACAAAACCTTGGTCATTCTGCGACAGTAAACGGAGCGCTTTTTGGGTTAAAGTGCTGAGTTTTTTCGCATCTTTTTCATCAATCGCCCAAGGTAATTGGACTTCGGCAAACAAGCCTAGCACTTTAGGTTGGGTGATGCTGGCGAGGTCTTCAAAACGAGTAATATGTTGATAACCCTTGGCTTTAAATTGCGCTAATAGTTCAGGGGTAAAGTATTTTTGACCACCGCCTAAGAATACATCGGCGTTGGTTTCTAGATAGCTGAGTGCTAAGGCGTCGTAGTTTTTACGGCTCTCATTGTGGGCTAAAAAGGCTGCAGGCGTGGCGTGGTTTATCTGGGATGTAACAGCCACACCTGTGCTGAGGCCAAGGGATTTGGCTTTTTCGAGTATGGTCGGCAGCGGTTGCTTTTGGGTATCGACCGAAATCGCCCCATTGTAAGATTTAACGCCAGTGGCGAGCGCAGTTGCTGCCGCGGCTGAGTCGGTAACATAACCACTGACACTGGCGGGATAAGTGCTCGCCATCCCTACAAGTAAACGGTCGAATACGGTTTGTTCGACTTCCTCTGTGTCAGGATTATCTTTGTAGTAACGGTAAGCGCTAGTGTAAGACGGTCCCATACCATCACCTATCATGATGACAATATTTTTGGGACGCGACGGTGCTTTCGTTGGACCTGTTTCTATGTTGGCCCAAGTCGGAGTCGATAGTAATAAACCTATGCCGAGTAACAAGAATGGCGCTTTGGTGAAACTCATATCACATCCCTAGAAAGTGGCTAGGCGCTTGTGATGTCAAAGCGCCTTAAATCAACAAACTCGTTGGTAAATTTTTATGCTTTGGTGTTAATGCGTGCTTCAATAGCATCCATTAACATGCCGGTGATGTCGACATCAAATGCTGCTTGGATCTCACGGATACAAGTTGGACTGGTTACGTTGATCTCAGTCAGCTTGTCACCAATGACATCGAGGCCGACAAAAATCAGTCCACGTTTTTTAAGTTCTGGACCAATGGCGCGGGCAATTGCCCAATCGCTGTCGGATAAAGGTTGAGCCACACCGCTTCCGCCTGCCGCTAAGTTACCACGGGTTTCGCCTTTCATTGGGATACGCGCCAAGGCGTAGGGCACAGGCTCACCATCGACCACTAAAATGCGTTTATCGCCTTTGGTTATCTCAGGGATAAAGGCTTGCGCCATGGCATATTGTTGGCCATAGCTGGTCAAGGTTTCTATGATGACCCCAAGGTTTGGGTCGTCCTGCTTCACGCGGAAAATCGAGGTGCCGCCCATACCATCAAGTGGCTTAAGAATAATATCGCCCTTCGCTTGGTGGAAAGCGCGGATACGTTTGGCATCACGGGTTACGATCGTTTCTGGCGTGAATTCGCTAAACCATGCGGTAAACAGTTTCTCGTTAGCATCACGTAAGCTTTGCGGCTTGTTAACGATCAACACGCCTTGTTCCTCGGCGCGTTCAAGCATGTAAGTTGCGTAGATAAACTCAGTATCGAATGGCGGGTCCTTACGCATTAAGATCACGTCGAGTTCGCTCATCGGCGTGTCTGTAGCTTCGCCGAGTTCAAACCATTTGCTCGCATCATTGAAAACAGTTAACGGACGCATATTGGCCATAGCCACACCGTTGACCATGGCAAGATCGGCCATTTCCATATAAAACAGCTGATAACCTCTTTCCTGCGCGGCCATTAACATGGCAAAACTGGAGTCTTTCTTAATGTTGATCTCACTGATGGGGTCCATCACTATGCCGAGTTTTATCATTAATCTGTTCCTTATTTGTCGCCGTTTGCAGGCAAAAAAGCATTTATTGGATAATGGGGGGCCATACCACCGCAGTGTGCGGTTGTGGACGGTCTAGCCTAAATCACCAAATCTGAGTTGCAGTGCCGTAATGGCGGTGAGCGAGGCGGTTTCGGTGCGTAGCACTCTGGGGCCAAGCAACACATCGGTAAACTGATAGGTTTCTGTCATGGCGATTTCTTCCGCCGACAAACCGCCTTCAGGGCCAATTAATAGTCGCACGCGGGTATGGGCTAAATCTAAGCCATTGATACCGTGTGCGGCACGTGGATGCAAATTGAGTTTAAGCGCCGAGGTCGGCTCACTGCACCAATCGTGCAAGTCCATCGCTGGGCGAACCATGGGCACTTGGCTGCGTCCCGATTGCTCACAGGCGCTCACGACGATCTTCTGCCATTGCTGAATTTTTTTCTCTAGGCGTTCACCGTTGAGTTTCACACCGCAGCGATCTGAAAACAGCGGCGTAATCGTATTCACGCCAAGCTCGACCGATTTTTGAATGGTGAACTCCATTCTATCGCCACGGGAAATCACTTGGCCTAAGTGCAAGTTGAGTGGCGACTCAGATAAATTGGCCTCACAGGAAAGCAGTTTTACTGTGACATGCTTCTTACCTGCATCGACAATTTCAGCAAGATAATCATTGCCATCGCCATTAAATAGACTGATATGTTCGCCGTTGCCCATGCGTAGCACCTTGCCGATATGGGCCGCGCCATCTTCGTCTAAGTTCAACTGTTGATTGATGGCTAATGGCTGAGGTTGATAAATTCTTGGGACTCTCATTGTCGACCTTATTCGGCTAATTGTTGACGCTGTGGTGGCGCATTACAGGCATTCTGCACAAAGGGGTTATGGTTACCTTGGGTTTGCGCTATGGCGTTATCACGTTTGCACTCAATAGTATCAACTGGATAGGTTTTATCCCATGCCTTAAATAATTTTAATTGGCTAGAGGCGATTTTAAGACCATAGGTCTGCTGCATATAGAGGTAGGTTCTGGCTATCTTACCGCGGGTATTCGCGGGAGGTTGTGCTTGACGATTCTTAAAGTCGACTACCATAGCACATTGGCCATATTGGTCAGCCTTACCGTTCCATTGGCTAAATCGGAAGTTGCTGCGATCGCCATTGACCTCACCAATTGCGGGTACCAAATTATGCATGTCCGATTCCATTTTATTAAATTCATTACTGTTATCGGTACAGTTTTTACGGCCGCCCTTTTGCCAGCATTGGAGTTGATGGCCAAATTCCCAGGCGGGGACTATGTGTTCCCACTCGATACGGTTGGCGCGTGTTTCCTGTTTACGGACTTGATAACCACAGCTGGCGAGATCGGGTTTCCACGATTTGCCTTTGATCTGAATTTCACAGCCACAGTAAAAGCTGACTGCGGGCAGAGTACCTTGGCGACTGCCTGCGTAGAGCGCCTGTGACTTGGTTTTCGCTTGGCTGAAACTGCTGGGATGTGACACTGAGGCACTTGCGGGCACAGATAAGGTCGCCGCCCAAGTGATTAGGCACAACAAAAGTCGCCGTGAATTAACGGTTAAAGAAGCTATGTTCAAAATTTATCCCAAAATAACAAACACTACGCGAGCCTTTGGCTCGTCTTTTATGGCGTGATGGTAAGGGAAATATCGCTGTTTATGCAAATTGAGTCGTACTTAGGTGGGAGTTTTGTTTGCTGAAAGTCGCTAGATCGCAGTTAAATGGGTCTTACAGCGTTTACAGATATAACGACTTTCACCGCGCAGCACCTTGTTATGGCGGCGAATACTCAGTCGAATTGGTCCACAGGCGCAGCGATACTCAACATCGCGACTCGTAACTGAAGTGGTATTAAAGCTATGTGTGGTACTCGGATTGACCTTAAATACCGTTAACATCAAAGATTGCCATTCTTTACCGTGGGGCTTGGTTTTGCCAAAAAGCTGAAAACACAGTAAATGACAAATTTCGTGGGGGACGACCTCAGTCAGAAATGCCTCGCTGTTTTCGCGTAGCAATACAGGATTGAATCGCAAGCGATTCTGTTGCAGATGAGCCGTACCCGCACTCTTACCCCTTAGACTAAATTGAGTGACTGGGCGTGAAAAAGTGCGCTTAAGCGATATCTCGGCCTCTTGATAACAGGCTTCAATTCGCTCTAGTACTTGAATTTGTAGTGACGAGAGTGGGCGTGATGAACCGGTGAAAATATGTGCTTGAGCCGGATCTTGTAATGGTGGACTCGTTATCCCCTGCGACTTATCTTGGCTTTGGCCTAAGGCTGCGTACGTCGATTTTGTCAGCGGGGCAAGTGCTTCACTGCTGCGACGGCGTAAGGCATTGAGTAAGTCAGCGGGTTTCAGCATAGGGTTAGCGTTGGATCTCGTCGGTTAAAGATAAAATTGAGTGCTTAAAACTTATCGGTGATTAAGCCTGCCTAAGCGTTCGCATCATAGCGAACGCTATCTGACAATGCCAGTTTCAGCCTGTTTCAGGAAATGTGACTTGGCTATAAACTCGCCGCCGCTTGCATCACCATAGTGCGTACTTGCTCGACTATCGCTTGCTCTGTTTCGGCATCATAGCCTTTCACTCTTGGGGTGTGAATGTGGCCGACCTTGGCATGGCTATTAAACTTTTGCTGCAAGACTATGGCGCGATAGGAGATTTCATTAGAGAGATAACCGCCGCCAGAACCTTCGACTGAGGTTTCGTTTTGCAGTTCGTTTAATGACGTCGCGCTAAATTCACCGCGGGCAAGGGTAGTGACAGTATGGTTATCATTGACTTTCCATTGACCATCTTTGACTTGCATAGCCGAAACAGGCAGTGAAAATTCCACAAATTCGGGGCCGATAAAATCTTTACCATTAAGCTTTGGGGCAACCGGTGCGGTTTTAGTGCCGCCAGTGAGTACGTTTTGGTTATCGGGCGCCGCTGCACTGCGATTTCGCCCTGGGAAACGTTCAATATCAAAATCAGTTCGGCCCATGCTAACGGTGAACACAAATTGGGTTTTGGGATCGCGATAAATCGGGCTCAATAGCGACTCGATAAGCCCTTGGTCAAAATCTTCAAAACGCACTGGCACCATAGCGGTTTCTATTTGCGCCGTTTTCCCATTAATATCAAAGCGAAAACCATCCAAGGCGAGGGCGACTAGACCTGAAGGATTACTCTGGGTGATATCTTTGTCGAGGAAGAAAGGATCGAAACCCGTGAGGAATATTTTGATTTGGACATCATCACCATATTGAATATCGCTAAAACCCCGTGAGGCCTTTTCAACTGCACTCATTAATATATCTTGTTGCCAATCGGCCATTTTAAAGTTGGCGCTGGTGGTTTTTAGACTATTAAGCATGGCAAGGCGAGCCCAGTATAAAGGTCGGTCGTCAAAATGCCCTGACTGCACATCGCGGACAGCTTGTTGCCATAATCTGTGTCCTTGGCGCGCCGCTAATTGGGTGGCGTCAACTTCGTTTTTCTTTGAGCTCAGCTGAGCCAGACCATCGTCAAGTGCTTGATAGCGAGTTACTACGTCGCCTATGGTTTTTTCGGCTGCTGGTAGGCGGGAAACTTCAACGTCACCAAATAACTGCACGGCACTGGCTGTAGTCATTAAGCTGGTGGTGAGGATGAGTGTTAACACTGGCTTTAACATGTTTGGCTTCCCTGTAGTGATTAGACGTTATTCATTGGAAATAATAATTATTTTTTTCGTACGGATAGGCTCTTATGCCAAAAAGTATGCACTACAAGCTGAGGGTAATAAAGTTAAGCTCAGTGATCTTCGTCATCTTATGTCAATATCTTCTATCACAAATCATATGGCGCTAGCATTAATCCATCTGCAACAGTGCAATAGGGTCTAGTTTGCCTTTTTTTTGCCACAATTGGTCAGCAGTTTGCTAGGGCTTGCCAAAACCCTAAGTGATAGCCTTAATCACTTTTTTAGTTCATTGGATTGGTTGTTTTTCTACAAGGAGACTTTATGCGTTTGTTCACCATATCGGCTGTGCTGGTGATGTCGTCTATTTTAGTGTCGTCAAGCTTAGTGGCGCCGACTTTTGCATCTACTACAGCTAAGGAGTGGCAAGAAACCCGCAGTTGGGATGCCAGTTTTACTCAGCACCAAACTAAAGGCGTAGTGGTGTTATGGAATGAAAACAAGCAACAGGGATTCACTAATAATCTTAAACGTGCCAATCAAGGTTTTTTACCTGCATCGACGTTTAAAATTCCTAACAGTTTGATCGCGCTAGAGCTTGGCGTGGTAAAGGATGAGCATCAAGTCTTTAAGTGGGATGGTAAAAGTCGAGATATCGCAACTTGGAATCGTGATCATAACCTTATTACTGCAATGAAGTATTCGGTTGTGCCTGTCTACCAAGAGTTTGCTCGCCAAATTGGTGAGGCGCGTATGTCGAAGATGATCGCCTCGTTTGATTATGGTAATGAGGATATTTCGGGAAATTTGGATAGCTTTTGGTTAGATGGTGGCATACGAATTTCGGCTACGGAGCAAATCGATTTCCTACGTAAGCTTTATCACAACAAGATACACGCTTCTGAGCGCAGTTTACGTATTGTTAAGCAAGCCATGCTTACTGAAGCGAATTCTGATTATATTATCCGTGCGAAAACCGGTTTTGCAGTCAGAGCAGAACCAAGCATTGGCTGGTGGGTAGGTTGGGTTGAACTCGATGATAATGTATGGTTTTTTGCGATGAATATGGATATTCCCGACGCGGCAGGTTTACCATTGCGTCAAGCCATTACTAAGGAAATCTTAAAACGGGAACGCGTTATTCCTTAGCCCATGCTAGGTCGCGTAAGCATAGCGTATCTAAACCTTGCGAGAATTGCGTATGAAGCGACCTACTTGGCTGACATCAATCGTGATACTGAAAGCCTAGACTCAGATCTAGGCTTTTTTATTGGGCTTTCTTGAAACAGGCTTCCTTGATACGACGGGAAACGTTAACCCATTAGGGATTGCAGGCTTTCTTGGCTGCTGAAGCGTTTTACAAAGAAGTCTAAGAAGACACTGATGTTGGTGGCCAGTTGGCGTCGGCTCGAATAAACCCCATAAACCTTAAAAGGTTCAATCGGCCACTCCTGTAGAATAGGTACTAGCTGTCCATTGGCGAGTTCTGTCTTACAGGCTGAATTGGATAACATGGCGATGCCAAAATCATCTATGGCTAATTGCTTCACCATTATCGGGCTGTTGACCCTCACTTTACGCTGAAAGTTCGCCATGGTTTTACGTGAACCTTTACCCAATGGCCAAATTGGTGCTGAGCGAGAAGTCCCCAATAAAATCCCACTGTGCAGGCTGAGTTCCTTTGGGGTCGCGGGTGTGCCTTTGAGTTTTAAGTATGCAGGGCTTGCCACCAAAATTGGCTGGCGTTCAAACAGTAATCTTGCGACTAAGTCCGACGATTGAAGTGGACCATATTTGATGGCTATGTCATATCCTTCACCGACTAAACCAATATCGTTGTCGGTAAACTGGACATCCAATTCAACATTGGGATATAAACGCATAAATCCGCTACAGAGGTTAGCGATAAGTTCTTGGCTAAATGACACTGGGATTGCAATGCGTAATGATCCTGACACATCATCGTGAGTATTCTCGATAACTGCCTTGGCCGCTTCTACCTCATTGCGAATCGAATCACAGTGTTGATAAAAGAGTGCCCCGATTTGGGTCAAACTCAAATTACGGGTGTCGCGCTGTAGTAATCGCACGCCAAGTTGTTCTTCTAGCTGCGCGATTTTGCGACTTATGGTGGATTTTGGGTGGCCGGTTTCACGTGCAGCTTGGGAGAATCCCTTCGCTCTAACTACGGCTGCAAATAGCATCATACCGTTTAAATCTGGCATGTTATTCCCACTGTCTCATATTTGGAACAAAGCGTCCTATGCAGTTTAATGGCATTTGACGGGATAACAAAGTTATATTTATTGGCTAAAAATTTTCAGAGGCTAAGCAGAGGATCTTTTGATGACCAGCAATAATCAGCCCAAACACATGACTCAAGCCCAAACGCCCGATCCGCTTTTTTTACAGGCCGAGCATTTGGCAAAAGATTTTTCTCTGTTTCCTAAGCACAGTAAACAGAGTTTATCGGAAGAAATTAAAGGTCTTTTAAATGAGGATGCTATTCAAGCAAACTTAAAAGACTTGGCATCTTTAGATGTCGACGGTTACGTTGCTAAAGTGATCCAGCCGACCCAAGATAAAGGTCGTCCTGGTGCAAAACGTATTATTGCCGATCTTAAAGGTCGTTTGATTACGGAAACTCACTTGGGCTCTTTTTACAGTGCTGAGGTCGAGCTGAACTTTGGTTCACGCACTCGTCGTATTGGCTTTATTGCCCAAGAACGCACTACCGCTAACGGTGCTTGGATGCCTGAGCATCATTACGCCGCTTGTAAAGCAATTCGTCATTTCGCCGAATTGTCTATGCCTATTATCTATTTAATTGATACCCCAGGGGCGGATGCTGGCGAAATCGCTAACAGCCAAAACCAAGCGCATTCAATTTCTAAAGCCATCGCAGAAAGTGCCAACGTTGACGTACCGACAGTCGGTATCGTAATTGGTGCTGGTTATTCTGGTGGCGCAATTCCATTAGCGGCGGCGAACATTCTGTTGTCGTTGCGTGACGGTATTTTCAACACGATCCAGCCACAAGGTCTGCAAAGTATTGCCCGTAAGTACAACTTATCTTGGCAAGAATGTGCGAAATCTGTGGGTGTATCACCAGAAGAGCTTTATACCTCAGGTTGTATCGACGGTATCATCGACTTTTCACCAGGCGATCGCGACGAGCGTCAGCACAATCTGCGCCGCGCTATTATTAGCAGCGTAGAAGCGGTTGAGCGTGCAGCGATGAATTTTGTGCGTGAATCTAAAGATTTACGTGAGCATTATGATCGCAGTTTAACTCGTTTCCTTAATCCATCTAAAAACTTGATGGCTTTGGAACTGAACGCAGAATTGGCTGTGGCAACGAGCCCAACCAGTCACCATAACTTGTTCGGTAGCGCCTATCGCTATCTGCGTTATTTAACGCTACGTAGCCGTATCCATTCTATTTCTCAAGAGCAATATGGCCGTCTGTCACGTGCTAGCGTGCCAGAAGGTGATCTGTTGGCACGTATTCAACAGGAACAAGACCGTGTGTTCCAAGCTTGGTTGTCTAACCCTGACAAGCTAGTTTATGACGAAGATTTGAATAAATTGTGGACTAACTTTGTCGCTAAACGTGACGAAGTCTCTACCGAGCGTAACATGCTGACACGTTTGATTTTGGGTGAGCCAAAAGAGAACTATAAAAAAGCACGTAAGGCGTTGTTATTCAACATTAGCTGGTCTTTGTATCATCGCTGGAAGAGCAATGCGGCTAACAACTTTAAAGGGCTGATTCAGCACTTAGAAAGTTTGCCAAAGTCTGTGACTCAAGCTAAATGGCCTGAGCTGAATCAGCTGACTGTGCTTGATGTGGTGGTAAATGAAGAACTGCGTGAAGACTTTATTTGGCAATGCCATAACATTCTGATCTTTAATGCCTTGTATGACAACGTTGTGGGCAGCTTAGCGTCAATCGCTAAAGAAGCCATGATGTCGAAGAGTTTGTCACGTAACTCAGTGAACAACCTGTTGCACAAGTCAATTGACCATGCATTGTCGACGCAAGATACCTCGAACGACAAAGCTAAGTTCTATAAGTGGCTCAAGTATTTTATGGGTCAATCGAACCGCGCCGATTTGTTGGTGCGAGTAGAGCAGTGGAAGAGTGTGGGTTTCCCACAACTTAACGACAGTCTATTCGTGGTACTGACTTACTTCTTCGAGCGTTTACTGCCTGAGTATTTCGATAGTGAAAGCGATACCAGCAAGTACACTGGTGCGATCAACCCTGTACGTATCGGTCGTCGTAAGGACTTCTGGAACCGCTTGACCATGGGTTATCAAGATCTATTGATCCAAAAAGTGCTACGTGACGAAAAACGTAAAGGCAACATGACTTGGGAAAATGTGGTGAAGCAGTTCTTTACCCATTTCGAAGAGATCAACGGCGACAAAATGTCGGCTAACTTGCTCAACTTCCCAGGCTTCCGTTTATCGATTGAAGACGCATTAGATAAAGGCATTCGCCCATGTGGTTTGATCACAGGTATTGCTGACTTTAAAGAAAAAGGTCAAAAAGTGCGTGTGGGTGTGGCAGTGTCTAACACCGCATTCCAAGCGGGTGCATTCGATATGGCCAGTGCTGAGAAATTCTCTGCACTATTAATCGAGTGTGCTAAGCGTAAATTACCCGTTGTGTGCTTTATCAGTTCAGGCGGTATGCAGACTAAAGAAGGCGCCGCGGCGCTATTCTCTATGGCTGTGGTGAACGATCGTATCACGCGCTTTATTCGTGATAACGAATTGCCAGTACTGATGTTTGGTTTTGGTGACTGTACTGGTGGTGCGCAGGCGAGTTTTGTGACTCACCCATTGGTGCAAACTTACTATCTGTCTGGTACTAACATGCCGTTCGCAGGTCAAATGGTGGTGCCAGCTTACTTACCATCAACGGCAACGCTGTCTAACTACTTGTCAAAAGTACCTGGCGCAATGGCGGGCTTAGTCCATAACCCATTCAGCGACAATTTAGACTCTCAGTTAGCGGGTATCGATCCTCTGATGCCAATGCCTTCGGCAAAAATTAACGACGTGATCATCAATGCACTGTCGACCTTAGTGGTTGAAGCTACTGTTGAAGAAGAAGTGATCGTGCAGAACGATCCACGTAAGTTAATGAAGCCAATTAACAAAGTATTGGTTCACGCCCGTGGTTGTACTGCGGTGAAACTTATTCGCAAGGCGCATGACAATAATATCAATGTGGTATTAGTGGCGTCGGATCCTGATATGACGTCAGTCCCCGCGGATATGCTTAAAGAAACTGACAAGTTAGTTTGTCTTGGTGGTAACACCTCGGACGAAAGTTACTTGAACGCATACTCAGTGCTGAAAGTGGCCGAATATGAACAGGTTGATGCATTGCATCCAGGTATCGGTTTCCTATCAGAAAGCCCGCAGTTTGCTGCATTGTGTGTGAATAACGGTGTTAACTTCGTCGGTCCTAGCGTGCATTCAATGACGACTATGGGTAACAAGTCGAACGCAATTAAGACATCGCAAGCGCAAAACGTACCTGTTGTTCCTGGTTCGCACGGTATTCTGACCAATGCTGAACAAGCCGTAAACGTGGCGAGCGAAATCGGCTATCCAGTACTGCTTAAAGCGGTACAAGGTGGTGGCGGTAAAGGTATTCAGGTTGTAAAACGTCCTGAAGACATGATTGGTTTATTCCAAAAAACCGCAACTGAAGCGGCCGCCGCCTTCGGTAATGGTGACTTGTACTTAGAGAAGTATGTGACATCACTACGTCACATCGAAGTGCAGTTGCTGCGTGATAAGTTCGGCAACGCGAAAGTATTAGGTTTGCGTGACTGTTCGGTTCAACGTAACAATCAAAAAGTGGTCGAAGAATCTGGCTCAACTATGCTGCCGGATGAGCTGAAGCGACAAGTGCTGGCTTATACCCGTGCCTTAGGCGACGCGACCGATTACATGGGCGCAGGTACCGTTGAGTTCATCTATAACTTAGATGCAAACGAAGTCTACTTCATGGAAATGAACACGCGTCTGCAGGTTGAGCATCCAGTTACGGAAGCGACTTCAGGTATTGATATCGTTAGCGCGCAGTTTGATATTGCTGCTGGCCGTTCGATTGCAGCGTTAGAACCGAAAGAAATTGGTTATGCGATGGAAGTACGTGTGACGGCTGAGAAAGCGGCGCTCGATAGCCATGGCATACTGCAGCTGATTCCTAATCCGGGCAAGATCACTGAGTGTGTGTTCCCAGATCATCCCGATGTGGAAATCATTTCGATTGCTGCGCCAGGTAAAGAAGTATCGCCATACTACGATAGCTTGATTGCGCAAATCATCATGCGTGGTGAAAACCGTGAGGATGTGATTGCCAAACTGTACGAATACTTAGACAGTGTAGTGCTGAAAGGCATCGCGACTAACATTCCGTTGCTCAAGCTGATCTTGAAAGATGGTACTTTCAACGAAGGTGTTTACGATACTAACTATCTGCCACGCTTAATGGCCGAGCTCGATATTCCTGCGTTGATCGCAGAAATGGAAGCTGCCGCTGAAACTGTGGAAGTAGACACTGAGTCACTGCGTGTTGGCGAAAGTAACGAACTGAAAGTGTTAGCCCAAGGCGCAGGTATCTTCTATACCTCTTCTGCACCGGGTGAAGCGGATTTTGTGAAAGAAGGTGACATAGTCACGGTCGATCAAACACTAGCACTAACAGAAGCGATGAAGATGTTCTCGCAAGTGACCTTAGCCGGCTTTAACCGTCAGAGTGCGATTCTGTACCCTGAAGATAAGAAGTATCGTATCGAGCGCATCCTGAACAGCAATGGTCAGCAAGTGTCTCAAGGCGACTTACTGTTCGTGGTCTCGCCTGTTGAAGAATAAGTTCAGCGTTTAACGCCATAGCTGAATGAGAAAATACCCGCCATTGGCGGGTATTTTTTTGCTTCTAAATTATTGCCACTAAATTTTCTGTCACTAAATATAGGTAAGCGAACATGCCACTCTTAATGTGCATGACGTCTTTGATAAATCAACTTAGCTTTAATAGATAAGCTCATCGCTAACAAGTGGCCAATATCAGCTTTGTGCAATACGGCCTGTATCTCTGATTAAGTCGGCAAAGAGTTTCTTTAATCTATCGTTCGCCCATTTATTAGAACAAGCTGCATCAAGAACCCACCTCTGGCCTCGAGAATCAACGGAATCTCCGTGCTTTATTCGTAGTAATAGAGGTTCATCAAACCTCATTTTAAGTTGAAACTGAGTCTAAAATGAGCGGGGTGTGGATAACTTTGGGGGTAAGTGGTGGGTATGGTGTGGCTAGATTAGATAATTAGAATTAACTGCAAATTTCCTTAAAATAGGGGTTGCACAAAATCCTCTGCTGCCTATAATGCGCATCCACTGACACGGCAGACAGCGTTAAGCAGCCTGATGTGACAGTTCATCGATGAGTTTACTGATTGATGAGTGTTGAGAAAGTTTGCAAAAACTCCTTGACGCGAAACGGGAAATGCGTAGAATACGCAGCCCTAGCCAACTGGAAGCGTTCGACGCTCAGTGTGGTACTCAAGTTCTCTTACGAATATTGAGTTGCTCTTTAACAAGATAAAACAAGAAATCTGTGTGGACACTCACAGGTGTTGAGTTAATCGAAACTGCTTAACCTTCGGGTTGGCAGTCAAAAATTTAAATCAATGTAACAATGAGTGTTCATAGTAATATGTACAGTTTGTTTCTTTAGTTAGAAACAAAAAATCAGAATTCATTGAGCCGCTGAAGTCGCAAGACGGAAGCAACAAAACTTTAATTGAAGAGTTTGATCATGGCTCAGATTGAACGCTGGCGGCAGGCCTAACACATGCAAGTCGAGCGGCAGCACAAGGGAGTTTACTCCTGAGGTGGCGAGCGGCGGACGGGTGAGTAATGCCTAGGGATCTGCCCAGTCGAGGGGGATAACAGTTGGAAA